>JABMQB010000102.1 GCA_013203525.1 Mariniphaga sp. | reverse complement strand
TCATTAACATTTGAAATACCTTCAATTTTTTTATCATTAACAAGGTCGGCCGTTTTCTGAATCATTTCAGCCCTGTTTACCATGTAGGGTATTTCGGTTACAATAATTTTTTCCCGGTTACCTTCATTTTCAATATGGGCTTTCCCCCTAACTACTATCCTACCCCTCCCGGTATGGTATGAATCAATAACCCCCTGATAACCATATATAATCCCTCCGGTTGGGAAATCAGGTGCTTTAATGATATCTATTAATTCGTCAATGGTAATTTCATTGTTATCGATATAAGCCATAGTAGCTTCAATAGTATCGGTAAGGTTATGTGGCGGCATATTAGTAGCCATACCAACAGCAATCCCGGAAGCACCATTTATTAATAAGTTTGGTATCCGGGTAGGAAGTACAGTTGGCTCATTAAGCGATTCATCAAAATTAGGTTGGTAATCAACCGTATTTTTATCCAGGTCGGAAAGCGTTATTTCTGCAATTTTTGCAAGCCTCGCTTCAGTATAACGCATAGCAGCCGGGCTATCACCATCAACAGAACCATAATTTCCCTGACCATCAACCAACGGATAACGTAATGACCAATGCTGAGCCATCCTTACCATTGTATAATAAACGGATGAATCACCATGCGGATGATACTTCCCCAATACCTCACCAACAATCCTTGCTGATTTTTTATATGACCGGTTTGAAAGCAAACCTAATTCACTCATTCCAAACAAAACCCTACGATGCACTGGCTTTAAACCGTCCCTAACATCAGGTAATGCACGTGATACAATTACCGACATTGAATAATCAATGTAAGCGGTTTTCATTTGCTCCTCAATATTAATCCTGATTATTTTTTCTCCTTCAGCCATCTATATTTTTTTCATTAATAATTTTCAAATTTTTTGCGGTACAAAAATAGTAAAATACTCCTTCAAAACTATACAAATATCAGGGTTTTAATAACTGATGCTAAAGAAGATATTAACATACTAACTGACAATAATTCAGTTTACATTATGCCATATTTAATAACTTCACGACAATTTTAATCTGAGCATACCTTTTTTTCCTTATTTTAGTGTTTTAACTAAATGGGAATAGTATTTGTTATTAAGGGAAAAAAATTATTGAAAAATGGATTCTCAATTTTCACCAAGGATTAAAGACATATTGGTATACAGCCGTGAAGAAGCGATTAGGTTGGGGAATGAATTTATTGGGCTTGAGCATTTGTTTCTTGGTATTCTAAGAGATGGAGAAGGGATAGCAACAGATATTCTTGAAAATTTAGGAATAAATCTTCCGTTACTTAAAATCGAAATTGAAAAAAAAGTGAGGTCAGATAAATCTATTGATCCTCATGCCGACCTCCAAATGTTAAAATCTACAGAAAAGGCGCTAAAAATTATTTACCTTGAAGCACGGTCATTTAAAAACACAATTGCCAATAGCGGGCATTTGTTATTATCAATATTAAAAGATAAAGACAGCCTTATAACAGGAATGTTAAACGATCTGGGAGTAAATTATTATATGGTTAAATCTCAACTTCAGGATTATAAACAACCTGAATCAAGGTCTGATTTTCCGGAGCAGGATGATGATGAAGATGATTCTCTATCAAAAGGATCATCCGGGGCTTCAGCATCGAAAAAAACATCGCAACCAAAATCGGAAACTCCTGTACTTGATAATTTTGGAATTGATATTACAAAATTGGCTGAAGATAATAGCCTGGATCCAATTGTTGGAAGGGAAAACGAAATTGAAAGGTTGGCTCAGATATTAAGCAGGCGCAAAAAAAATAACCCTATCCTTATAGGTGAACCAGGTGTTGGGAAATCTGCAATTGCAGAAGGATTGGCCCTAAGAATTATTCAGAAAAAAGTTTCAAGGATATTATTTGACAAACGGGTGGTAAGCCTTGATGTGGCATCAATTGTTGCCGGAACCAAATACAGGGGGCAGTTTGAGGAAAGGATGAAAGCCATCTTAAATGAGCTTGCAAAAGTAAATAATGTCATTCTTTTTATCGATGAAATTCATACAATTGTTGGAGCTGGTGGAGCTACAGGTTCATTGGATGCTGCAAATATGTTAAAACCTGCCCTGGCACGAGGTGAAATCCAATGTATTGGAGCAACCACCCTTGACGAGTACAGGCAGCATATTGAAAAAGACGGAGCATTAGAACGTAGGTTTCAGAAAATTATGGTTGAACCTACATCCATGGATGAAACTATTGAAATTCTCCATAATATTAAAATAAGATACGAAGATCACCATAATGTTACATATACCGATGAAGCCATTGATGGATGTGTGAAATTAACAAGTCGTTATATAACCGATCGTTATCTCCCGGATAAAGCTATTGACGCATTGGATGAATCTGGTTCCAGGGTACATATAGCAAACATTAATGTTCCGGAAAAGATTGTTAAACTGGAAGATAAAATCGAAAAAATAAAAGAAGAAAAAATTAATGCTGTAAAAAGCCAGAATTTTGAGTTAGCTGCAGATTTCCGCGATAAAGAAAAACATCTGTTTCAAAGCCTTGAAAAAGAAAAGGAACAATGGGAAAAAGAGCTAATAAACCATAGGGAAACTGTTGATGAGCAAAAAGTTGCTGAAGTTGTTGCAATGATGTCGGGTGTGCCGGTACAGAGAATTGCCCAGGCTGAAGGCAAAAGGCTTATGAATATGGACAGAGACCTTAAAGGAAAGGTAATTGGGCAGGAAGAGGCAATTGGGAAAATTGTCAAGGCTATTCATCGTAACAGGGCTGGCTTAAAGGATCCAAACCGCCCAATTGGTTCCTTCATATTCATGGGGCCAACCGGTGTAGGAAAAACCCAGTTGGCAAAAGTATTGGCAACTTATTTGTTTGATAACCTGGATGCTTTAATAAGGATTGACATGAGCGAATATATGGAAAAATTTTCCGTATCGCGTTTGGTAGGTGCACCTCCAGGGTATGTGGGTTACGAAGAAGGTGGCCAACTAACTGAAAAAGTAAGGAGGAAACCTTATGCTGTTGTACTTCTCGATGAAATTGAAAAAGCTCACCCTGATGTTTACCACTTATTACTTCAGTTGCTTGATGAAGGACGTTTAACTGACAGCCTTGGAAGAAATGTTGACTTTAGAAATACCATAATAATTATGACTTCCAATATTGGTTCAAGGCAATTAAAAGATTTTGGAAGAGGTGTGGGATTTACAACAACCAATACTCCACAGGATGAAAACGAACATGCTAAATACATTATCCAAAAAGCACTAAAACAAGCATTTGCACCTGAATTCTTAAATAGGGTTGATGATGTAGTAATGTTCAATGCATTAAGTAAAGAAGAAATACATAAAATAATTGATATCGAAATTAAGGAGCTATACGACAGGGTTGAAAGCCTTAACTACAAACTAAAAATATCGACCGCCGCAAAAGATTTTATTGCAGATAAAGGTTATGACCCGCAATTTGGGGCCCGGCCGCTAAAACGGGCAATTCAAAAATATCTTGAAGATGAAATGGCCGAGATTATTATTAAAGCTTCAATATCTGATGGTGATACTATTTCAGTAGGATTTGACAAAAAGACGGAAAAAATTCAAATAAAAATTCTTGGAGTAAAAAAGAATGAAAACCAGAATTAATAAATATAAAAAGCCACTTCAAAGTGGCTTTTTTTATTTCGGCATATATTTTATAGCAACCATACTATAATCATCAATTTGTTTTTCAGCCCCTTTGAAAATTTTAAGATTATCTTCTAAATTATTGACAATTTCTAAAAGAGAATTATCCTTCAATCCCATTAATAGTTTTTTCAATCTTTTTTCACCATAACGTCCACCATCGGTATCTACAGTTTCAGTTACACCATCGGTATAAATAAAAAGGACATCATTGGCTGATAATTTTATAACGGATCCTTCATAATCCCTATTTGCATATAAACCTAATGGAAGCCCATGAGTACCTGTTAATTCATCAATATCTCCATTACTCTTAATAATTAAAGAAGTAGTATGAGCTGCATTACAATAATTTAATAAACCTGTACTTAAATCGAGAACACCAACAAACAGCGTTAAAAAATATTGATTCCGATTCTTTTTGAAAAGTTCGTTATTTAATTCTTTTACAATATTTTTTGATATCATTCCAGACACATTACTTCTAAGTAAAGTATGAGCTACACCCACAAACATGGCAGCTGAAATTCCCTTTCCAGACACATCGCCAATTGTAATTAAAAGATGATTATTATCGATAAGGAAATAATCATAAAAATCACCTCCAATAACATTCGCTGGTTTAAATGCCGAATAAATTTCCAAGTCCTCCTTTCCAGGGAAATCAGGCATTCTGGTTGGAATAATATTATCAATAATCTCTGAAGCTTGTTCAAGTTCTGTTTTTATTTGTTTATTACTTAGCCTACTTTTTTCCTGTTCAATTTTAAATCTGTTATACCAGGCTTGTATAAGCGAATAACTCTTTTCAAGTATTTCAACTTCATTTTTTGAAATCTTTAACCTTCCGGCAGAACTAAATTCATGTATTTCTGATGCAATTTGTGCCAGTGGATTCATTAGCCGTTTAGAAATATAAGAAACCAGGAAAAAAATAGCTATAATTCCAGCTAAAGAAATAAGCACCAGTTTAAATAATAATATCCATAACTCCGAATATATCTCTGAATAAGGCAAAACGAAAATTAACATCCAATTATTTTCAACTATATGTGTGAAATATACCCGGCTTTTTTTATAATCCAGCAATCTTGGGTATGCAATAAAACTTCCCGATGAATTACTTTCAAGTGCATCAATTAATATGTTCCTGTCACCTCGATAAACACTGTCGGAAAGGTTTTTAATGTTTCGTGATAAAATCCATTCCTCTTCAGGATGTGTAAGATATGTACCTTCTTTGGAAATAAGAAATGAGAAACCGTTATTTCCGACTTTAATATTTTGAATTAAATTATTAAGAAATGATAACGATAATTCAACCGAAACGTAACCAACGCTTAAAATCTTGCCGCTTATTTCAACTCTAACCGGGACACAAAACATAGATACTGGCTCACCTTCCATTTCACAAATAAATGGTTCTGTCCACCCCGAACTATCCAAAGTCATTATAGGTTCAGCATGCAACATCTCTTCTTCGCATATTGCAATTTTTTCAAAACTCTCGAAATATTCAATTTTATTATTTCTTCGATAAACTGAATAATTAATAATTTTTCCTGGAAAAACATTCTCGTCAAGATCTATATGAATTGCTTGAATAAACTGATAATTTGAAATTAAACTTTTAACAAGAAGCTCAACGTCACCATTTTTAGAAAAATAGGGTAATTGCCTGGCTGTATTTTTTGCAATTTCTTCTGAAGAAATAACCTTATCTCTAATTTCTGTAATTATTGGAGAGCTCATGCTAACTGAACTCTTTTCAATATTTCCGTTTATCAGATTAAAACTATTTCTATAAACAATAATTATTACAATCAGTAATACTGAAACTATTGCTATTGAAATATATAAACTCAGGCGGAAAGCCGTTGATTGTTTTGACATTTATTTACTCTACAATTCCCGCAAACAATTTAAGGCTTTTTTTACTAATAATGAATTCTATTAGCACATTTTAACCATTTCCGGGTTCCTTGAAATTTACATGTCATTGATGCCAATTTTGAAGCTCTCATAAGCGATTCTTCAAATCTCTTATACTTCAAAATATAATAAGCAAATGCACCGTGAAAAAAATCTCCGGCACCCAATGTGTCAACTACATCTGTATTACTTACTTCAATTTCCTTAATCCCTTCATCCGATAAAAATAAAATTGGCTTCTCCCCTCTTGTTATTGCGATAAAATCTACTTCAAAGCTTTTAAGAGATTCAAAAACTTCATTTATTTCAGAACATCCTGGAGGTAAAAAGTTTTCAGAGCAGATTGCATAATCAATATATGGCAGTAAATTTAAAATTTGTGGTTTCCAACTACCACCATCCAAAATTACCGGAATGTTGTTTTTTTTAGCCTTTCTAATTACGTGTAAAGCTATTTCCGGAAAAAATCCATCAATTAAAATAATATTTGGTTTTATTTCATTAATTAATTTATCAGCTGAAATCTCAGAATTTATATCATCAGGATTATAGGTAAAAATATTCCGGTCGCCATTTTGTGATGTGACAACAGTTGCCAATATTGGCTGAAAAACATTCTTGCCGGCAATATCAAAGTGAGTTATTCCTGTTTCTTTAAAGTCATTCAGTACCGTTGAGCTAAACGAATTCTTGCCTACCGGTGATGCCAGGTTGGCATTTTCTCCTAGAAATGAAAATGCAACAGCTGCATTGGTAGCAGGGCCACCAACATAAATATCAGGCGGATTAGTTTTAACCTTAACATTTGAACCGGGAAAACTATCAACAAAATATTGAATATCAATAGTAGTTAATCCTATAAAAAGTCCGTTTAATGCCATAAAAAAAGCTGCCATTAATTAATAGCAGCAAAGATATATCTTTTTTAAAAGAAGTTATTTTCCTGATAAATTACCTTTTAAGTATTTAAGGCCCCACAAACCTGAATTACCTGGCCACTTACGTATGTTGAAAGATCGGAAGCCAGGAATGTTGCAACTCCAGCTACTTCTTCAGGTGTTCCGCCACGTTTTAAAGGAATAGCAGATTCCCAGACTTTACGAGCATCTTCAGGTATTTTTGCTGTCATTTCAGTAATTATGAAACCAGGCGCGATTGCATTTGACCTAACTCCGCGAGATCCTAGCTCGCGCGCCACCGACTTGGTAAATCCAATTATACCAGCTTTTGATGCAGAATAGTTAGCCTGGCCAGCATTTCCGCTTACTCCAACTACCGAACTAAGGTTAATTATTGAACCGGCACGGTTTTTTAACATTATGCGTTGTGCAGCTTTTGTAAAATTAAACACCGATTTCAGATTAACATTAATAACTGCATCCCATTGTTCTTCAGTCATTCGCATTAACAAGGTATCCTTTGTTATTCCTGCATTATTTACCAGAATATCAATC
>JABMQB010000101.1 GCA_013203525.1 Mariniphaga sp. | reverse complement strand
GAATATCCTGCAGTTGCTCAAGAAAATGATGAAATTGTTTTAAGTAATTATACATCAAATGGATTCCGGCTTATAAAAATCAGGGACGAAAAAGAAAAACGCGAACCAATTTCATCCATTAAAAAATATACATATAAATTAGCAGACAAACTTGCATCTCAGGAAAAAGGGATCCTTGAATTTAATAATACAGATTCTATCTTTTATGAGTCAGAAAAATTCAGTAAAACAAAAAATTTGCTTCATTTCCACAGTTGGCTGCCCGTTTATTTTGATGTAGGTTCATACGATGTCCAACCCGGCATAAGTATATTGTCGCAAAACAAATTAGGTACGGCAGAAACATCATTTGGATATAAATGGGATCTATCAGAAAAAACAGGGAAATTTTACGGGAAGTTTACATATAAAGCCTGGTATCCAATTATAGATATTGAGTTGACCAATGGAAACCGAAAATCTAAATACACTTCAATAACACACTATACAAACGACCAAAATGAAATTGTGCGAAGTGATACAAGTTTAACAAAATTCAACTGGGCTGAAACAACTGTCGACCTTGGAATTCGATTGCCATTAAACCTCTCAAAAGGAAATTTCTCCCGGTTGTTACAACCCGAAATTAAATATGAATTGACTTCGAGAAGAAATGCATTCCAACAACCTGATTGGTTTACTGTTGGAAATATTAATTCTGCCAGCTATCGACTTTATTATCACCAAATTCTCAGGCAATCGTATCAGGATTTGGTTCCCGATTTTGGTTTTATTGTTGATTTTTTATACCGTCATTCACCAGGCAGCGACCTGGGGCTTGGAAGTATTGCCGGTGGTCAGATAGTTAATTACCTCCCGGGATTTAAACGAAACCACGGGGTGGTTTTATATAATGGGATTCAATCGAGGAAAGCTGAAGATGGATATACATTTACCGATATTATTAGATATCCAAGAGGTTGGGGAAAATATTTGAATAATTTTTTATACAGTTTTTCGGCTAATTACAAATTGCCCCTTTTTTACCCCGATTTAAGCGTAGGCGGACTTTTTTACCTTAAACGAATAAAAGCCTCGCTATATGCTGATTATGCTTATCATGAGGGCGATATATACCACAAGGGAGAGATAACACGACAATTTGCTGATTCATTTTCATCTTATGGAATTGAACTGACAGGCGATATGCATTTCCTCCGGTTTTATGCTCCCATCGATCTAGGATTTAGAATAGGATATCTTCCTGAGGCCAAACAAATGGATTATGGATTTCTATTTTCAATCAATTTTACTTCTTTCTAAGAGTTATCAAAGTGATTTCGGCTGGCATATCCAGCCTAAAATTTAACCCAATTGTTCCAAATCCTCCATTTACATATAAATATTGATCCTCGAATCCATAGAGCCCTCCCCAGTTTTTACTGCCAAGGTAAATAAGGCTAATTTCTATTCCGGCCGGTTTTATTCCCCATTGCAATCCGTGTGTGTGTCCTGAAAGAGCTAATTCAATATTTTCATTTAATTTTTTAACATTTTCCCAATGAGCCGGATCATGAGTCATTAGAATATTAAATAAATTTTCAGGAATATCCTTTAAAGCTTTATTCAGGTCAGCATATTGTGGAAAGGGGGGATGGCCCCAATTCTCAACACCTGATAAGTAAATGGAATCATTGCCTGCAACAATTGCTACCGATTCATTCCTCAGTAAATTAAAACCATACTTTTTATGAGAATTTATAATAGATTCAAAATTTTCATTTTTTTCATTTTCATTATCCCAGTTATAATAATCGCCATAATCATGGTTACCTAAAATTGAATATCTGCCATAATTTGTTTTAATCTTAGAAAAAACCTCCCCCCAACCTACAGTTTCCTTGCTAAAATTATTAACCAGGTCACCGGTAAATAAAACCAAATCCGGATCCAAACTATTTATTTTATTAACAGCCCTTTCAAGTAATCCCTGGTTATCAAGAAAACTCCCCAAATGGATATCAGACAACTGCACCAAATTAAATCCATCAAATGAATCAGGAAGATTAGTATATTCAATTTCCACACTTTTTACCTGCAGATGTTTTCGACCTATTACCGCCCCATAAATTACTGATACTATAATCCCGCAAGCGACTATCATTCCTGCATAAAGAAAAATTTTCCTTGTTTTATGAAATATCTTCAATACAAAATAGGGGATGGAGAATACTGTTAAAGTAAATTTAGAAAATATGTCGGCAACAAGTATAACATTAAAAATAAGAAAGCTTCGATAATCAGTCGATTCAGCTGCATTTCCGGGATAGACAAACAAATAAATAAATACAAATAATACAAGAAAAGAGTATATGCAATAAATAATACGTAGAATTTTATTACTGCCAGATTTCTTTTTAAATACAATCGAAATATTAATATATCCTATTAAACTTAAAATAAAATAAATAATAATCGTAACACCAATTGCTATGATAGGAATACTCCTCAT
>JABMQB010000014.1 GCA_013203525.1 Mariniphaga sp. | reverse complement strand
CCCCATGTTCTTATACTTGGTAATTGAGCTCCCTCAATTCCCTGAATGTTACCTGAATTAGTAGCTTGTTCCGGATCAAAATGTTTGATAGCAGTTCCGAAAGTCCATAAATTACGGGCAATAAATGCAATTCTTACATTTTCAAAAGGAACTTTTTTCAGCAAGTTGTCTGGTAATGTATATGATAGACTTAATTCACGCAGCTTGATATAATCGCAATTGAATACGTCCATTGCACCAACAAAATAGTGGTTTAAACCGTATGATCCTGCATCCAGAACCGTAGTATTTGTTATATAAGTGCCCGGATTATTGGGGTCTTCCATAACTCCTTCAAGAACAATACCATCTTCACGGATATTGTTTTCAACAGTTTCTTCTAACATACCACTATACATTCCCCACATATATGAAGTTGAAAATATCTGACCGCCATTACGGAAATCAAACAGGAAGCTTAAATTAATGTTTTTCCATGTTAAGCTGTTGTTAATACCACCTGTATAGTTTGGCATACAATTTCCTATTGGTTCAACTTCGGTACTTGCTTGATACATACCAGATGAATTAACAACTCTTTTACCATCTTGATATACATAATCCCTGCCTAAGATTGTACCATAAGGTTGACCAACTGTTGCATTAACTGAAACGCTGAACGGAGCATTTACTAAACGATAATTTTCAATACCGGGCATCAGTTCAACAAGTTCGTTTTTGTTTTGTGACCAGTTGAGAGTGATATCCCATGTAAAATCTTTAATTTTCACAGGGGTACCTGTTAATAAAATTTCCCAGCCTTTATTTGTCATTTTACCTGCATTAATTATTTGTGAACGGAATCCTGAACTAGATGAAATGTCAACATCAATAATTTGGTCAACAGTTTCCATGCTATAGTAAGTAACGTCAATTCCTACTCTGTTATCTAAGAATTTAAAGTCACCACCAACTTCCCATGAGGAAGTTCTTTCAGGTTTAAGGTCTGCATTGTTAAGTGCATTAGGAACAGTGTATAACGGATTGTTTCCAAAGTTTTCTTTGGCAGCGTAAGTAGAATATAATTGGTATGGATCAGTGTCGTTACCAACCTGTGCCCAACCTAATCTTACTTTACCGAATGAGAACCAGTCTATTTTATTTAATACATCCAATTCACTGAATACCCAGCTTGCAGTTACAGAAGGATATAAATAGGAATTATTATCTTCAGGCAATGTAGATGACCAGTCATTACGTAATGTCAAATCTAAATAAACCATACTTAAGTAACCCAGTGATGCACTACCATAAATACTGTTAATCCTTTTCTTTTCTTTATAGTCGTCAATTGATGCTGCATCAATTGTGTTGGCAAGGTTATAAAAGTCAGGAATACTCAAGCCGCCCTGAGTTTCACCTACATTACGATGATATACTCTTGTCATTTGGTTAGCACCAAGGTTTGCTGCCAATGATAAATCTTCGGTTAAATATTTATTGAATTGAAGTAAAAATTCCATATTTGTTTCTGAAAGTTCTCTTATACCTTCTTTATATCTTGGTGTTTCGTTTGATCCGACTGCTCTTCTTTCTTCTCTTCTGTCAGTATAGAAATCTTTATTAATTTTACCTGTGATTTTCAGCCAGTCAGTGAATTCATAAGTAACACCGATATTACCATAGAATCTGTCTCTTTGATCATTTTCGTAGTTTTTGTAACGTGTCCAGTATGGATTGTCAGTATATTTTGGAAATGGATTATCCCATGAAGTCCTGTTCCATGTATTTTGTGTTCCGTCAGGATTGATCCAGTAATCTTTCGTTGCTTCCTGGTCCCAGTTACGGTGGCTCCATTGATTAAATTCCTGCATCATATTATCACCGCTATATCCGGTACCCGGTCTGCCGATTGCTTTGTTTTGAACATAATTTACAACCGTGAAAGCAGTAAGTTTATCCCCTAACTTAGTAGAACCGCTGAAGTTAATAGAGTTTTTCTTTATTTCGCTATTTGGCCAGATACCAAATTGATGCATATTAGTATATGACAATCTAAAGAAAGCTTTTTCGCTACCACCTGTTAATGCAATGTTATTTGTCCATGTTTGACCTGTTCTAAAGAAGTCTTTAACATTATCGGGGTGAGCTTCCCATGGAGCATTTTTACCGTAAACTTCCGGAAAAGCATCTGAATATGAATACCATGGTCTTACCATTTGTCCATTTAATTTTGGACCCCAGCTTTCATCAACTGCATAATGAGGAAGCAGGTCGTAAGAATCCGATTGTCCTGCGTGAGTTCCCGTATAGGTGCCGCTTGAACGGTTTGGGAAGGCATTTGGTGAACCGGAATGTTCGCTGTACCATAATGTGTCAAATCCATAACCTCCACCGTATTCATT
>JABMQB010000013.1 GCA_013203525.1 Mariniphaga sp. | reverse complement strand
GGCGAGGGGTCGCAAGTTCAAATCTTGTCACCCCGACAACTAAGGATCAGAGAATTAGACATAAATCTGACCCCGATTATTTTGACACAGTAGCGATTTAGTAGCAATATCGGAGTTCTATTTAAAGTTGCATTCTGTTTTGCCTTTACTTTTAAAAACTGGTGATTTTTAGCGATAAACAATTAGCAACACCAGATTAGAGAATTTACCGTACAAATAATATAAAAAGCTGATGACAATTGTGTTGTCAATCCTGCCTGGTATTGCCATTGATTCGCCGGTATCGAGAAAATCGGTAACAATATAAGGGTGAAATGTTTCGAGCCGTGCCAACATATTACTCATACGCCAAAAAGTTCGTTTTTCATATTGTCATATAAAGCGTGTTTTTCGCGGTAGGTGATTACAATTTATTTCATGGATAATATTTATAAATATTAAATTTTGAATTACTTATGCCAAATTAAATTGCAATGCAGAGATTTTAAAGGACAGGTAAAGAGTAGTGAGATTATTAGATGTGAGTAGTGAGTAAAAAGAAGTTGGCAGTTAACAGTTATCAGTAAACAGTTATTTAGTAGCTTTATACTGTTAATCAAAATCAACTAATTATGAATAATGAGAAATCCGAAGAAAGGCATGGGCTGGTTATAAATATAATTGCAGCCACAATTTTTGTGTTAGGTATAATTTTCATCATTTGGAGTCCTGTTTTGTTTACTTCAGCAGCAAAGGCAGCTAAGTATAACTTTACTGAAACAGGAAATATTGGTGCAACCATTGGTGGCATAACTGCCCCTATAATTGGAATTATTACGGCAGCACTAATGTACTTGGCTTTTTATTCTCAATACAGGGCAAACCAAAGGCAGTGGAAAATGATAAAACTGGAACAGTTATTAAGTAGGTTACCAAATTCCAATCAAGAAATATACGAACTTGGAATTCGAGTAACTTCAGGTATCTCTCATTTTGGAGGTAGATTTAAAACAATAATATACAACAGTGCGTCTTTTCAAAATTTATTTGAATCACATCAGTCGGATGTAAATGATTTAAAAGTATTTATGTTCAGGAAAATTCTATTTATAAAACAAATTGAAAATTCAAAAATCGATACAGCACTAAAAGCTGATTTTTTAGCGAATATTTTTATATCTAATCCAATTCTGGATGGTTGCATAACTGAACTTCAGAAATATATTAAAACCAATGAAGCAGATCTTATTAATTACATTCAGGACGAACGTGATATTGAATTCATCTGGGAATTTAATGACTTTCTGAAAAGAGTCTCTACTTATATTTTAAGGATAGAAGTATTGAAGAGTCAGTTTCTAAAAAACCCGACTACATGATGATAGTAATTTTGTAGCTTTATAATGTTAATCAAAAATTAAACTAATCATGGAAAATGACGAATTTGAAAAAATGATGTCGGGATATATATCTGTGGCAAAATCAATTATTCAGCTGGCAGTTGGATCATTGATCTTACCAATAATATTTTTAAGAGATATTTTAGGCATTCAGGAAGGTTTCCCATTGAAACCACATTTAAATTTTTGGTTTTATTTATCATGGGGAATGATCCTTGTTTCGATAGCTTTTGGTTTATTATATCAGTCGCATGCTTGTCAGCGAATTGAAAGGAAATTTGGAGATATACTTAAAGAAAGCAAACTCCCCAATTGGCTCTTTATAATCATGTTTACATCCTTTTTTATTGGAATAGCAGCTTTTGTAGTAGGTTTTACTTACTCCTAATAATGTTAATCAAAAAAATCAACTTTTAAGAAATTTATTGGAGGAATGGAAGAGAGTCGGACATATATATTTTAATGTTTTGCTATATTACCCGTCACGTTATTTTATTTTTGGGATTTCTTATCTAAGAGTGATTTCATGCTTTTTGTAAAATCTTTTGCAGACTCCTTGCTTTGGATAATTTGATTAACCAAAAATGTCAAAATGCTCCTCACGTGATTCGCATTTTCCAAACATGATTCATCCGATTCTGCATGCAGACCCTCACTTAATTCACTATGTAAAACACCTAAAGGATTCATTCCATCTGGCTTAAGAATAGTTGGGAGTAAATCCTTAACTAAATCAATTTTTTCTTGTGTAACTCTTGTTTCTTTGGTCTTTAAAAGAGCTTCCTCATATTCTGCCTTATGTTCTTCTTCGATTAGGTCAAATATTGAATCCAATAATTCGTCTATAATTTCTTCTGTGATTCTTCTGTAATATGAAAATGCACCTATGCCATAACCCTGTGACTCACAGACTAATCCTTTGCGAAAAGTTGGGGAATGTTTATGAAGGGTTTTCTCCAGATTTTTATCCATTTTAATTTCCCACTCGGGATATTGACCAACCTTGTACATTGTATCATGAGAATAATTAATATAAACAAGAAAAATCCGTTCGAAACTTTTGCATGATTGACAAAGAAATTTCAAGTTCAAGACTCTATCTATCGCCGAATATTCATGACGCTTAAAACCATCATCATAATAATTATTGGTCATAATAAAAGTTTGAAAAGAATCACATTGATGACATTTCATGTTGATTGGAATATCATACCACTCTAGTAAATTAATACTAATTGAGTCAGGCTTAAATTTTCTGAATAACGAATATTCTTCTATAAATTCTTTTGTTATCATATTATTCTAAATTGTACATAAGTAAAAAAACAACAATTCAAATTTAACAAAAAAAATCCTGATCGGCTGACCAGGATTTTCAAATGTAATAATAAAGCTACAATCAAGTTTGAACCCTTGAGCCGAGTATTTCGACCAGGGTACTGTTATCCAATATTCTGAATGAAATTTTTGATCCTGAGTTTGCCGTCCATGTAGTTCCATTTTGCAGGGTGTACACGGTGTTATCGGCAATAGTACACGGATATGCCCCTCCAGCCATAAAGAGTAATTGTGCGACCGTGGTCGGCAGCAAAAGCTTTATGAGCCACATAACTTCGATGTTGCGTTTGCACTCTTTTTCCAAACCACGTGATGAACGCACCCGGTTCAAATACCCGTAGATGTATAGTGGAAAAACCGGACTAGTTGATCACCCCTCTCCGGTTTTTGAATCAAGCCGTGCCGATATTAACTG
>JABMQB010000100.1 GCA_013203525.1 Mariniphaga sp. | reverse complement strand
TTCCGGTTCTGATCGGCCTTGCAATCCTGATCCTGAAAAAAGGGGCTAACCTGGGTGTAAAAGCGCTTTATTTTGTGGTGGCCATATTGGCAATTTCCCTGATATTATTTTTTATGGGTAGTACCGAACATGCCACATCATCATCGTTTGGATTAGGAAGTGCACAACTACGAAATCCAGAAAGTTTTTTCATCGTTTTTGCCATTATCTTTCCGGCATTTACCGGGATGACTGCAGGTGTCGGTCTTTCAGGTGACCTACGGAATCCATCAAAATCAATCCCAATTGGGACAACAGTAGCAACAATTGCAGGGATGATTATCTATTTTTTCATTGTATATAAACTTGCACTTTCTGCTTCTCCTGAAGATTTAACAGAGCATCAATTGATTATGAGTAAGATTGCAATTTTTGGTGCTGTAGCCATCCCTATTGGTTTAGCGGCATCAACGATATCATCAGCATTAGGTTCGGTGATGGTTGCTCCACGCACTCTTCAGGCTTTGGCACTTGATAAGGCATTTCCATCACGAAAACTGAACCGCTGGCTTGCTTCTTCACGACAAAAAGATAATGAACCAATTAATGCATCACTCGTTACTTCAATTATTGCTTTTGTTTTTGTTGCCCTGGGAGATGTAAATGCTGTAGCTACAATTATTTCCATGTTTTTTATGGTGTCGTATGGATCTTTGTGCCTGATTTCATTCCTGAACCATTTTGGATCATCACCCTCTTACCGCCCATCTTTTAAATCGAAGTGGTATATTTCTTTAACCGGATTCCTGGTTGCAGTGTGGGTGATGTTTAAAATCAATTCCCTTTATGCATTTTTAGCATTAGTAGCAATTATACTTCTGTACCTTTATATCAACCATTATCATAAGGGCAGAAAAGGGCTTGCTTCTATTTTTACCAACTCACTGTTCCAGTTAAATCGCAACCTTCAGGTAATGATGCAGAAAAAAAGCCAGGAGAAAGTTAGTAATGAGTGGAGGCCAAGTGCCATCTGTATATCAAAAAATTCATTTAAGCGGCAACATGCATTTCAGTTATTAAACTGGATTTCTTACAAATATGGATTCGGAACATACTTACACCGTATTGAAGGATACTATTCAAGTGCAACTCATAATCAGGCAAAAGAAGAGCTTAATAAACTTATAAACAGTGTAAGTACAGTAGAAAACCATGTATACATCGATACTATTATTTCACCGTCTTATACATCTGCAATAGCCCAGTCGATTCAAATACCAGGCATTTCAGGAATGGAAAACAACATGGTTATATTTGAATACAACAAAGAGAATCCCTCAAACTTGCCAGAAATCATCGATAACTTTGCATTGGTGAGTTCCGGAGAATTCGACATTTGTATACTTGCAAGCAGTATCAAAAAAATGGAATTTAAAAACGGTATCCATGTGTGGATAAAATCCATCGATACTGAAAATGCCAACCTGATGATTTTATTGAGTTTTATTATTTTCGGGCACCCCGATTGGAAAAAAGGGCAAATTAAAATATTCGACATTTGTAAGCCTGAAGAACAGGAGGAAACAAAAATCAGGATGAAAGAGCTGGTTAACTCAGGAAGGCTTCCTATTACAGAAAAAAACATTGAAATTATCCTTCAACAAACTGATGTTTCCTCCAAAAAATTGATTAATGAAAAATCTGTTTCTGCCGGATTAACTATTGTCGGAATCAGGGAAGAAGCTATAAAACATGAAAAAGAAATAATTTTTCAAGATTATGAGGATTTGGGAACTACGTTGTTTATTTATTCACATAACCAGAAGGTAATTGAGTAGTTAATCCCCTACGGGGAAAATAATAATTCATCAAATACTTTTACAAAACTCAAATTGCTACGCAGCATAATCTAATAAAATTAATTTTTTATTGCCCATAGAGCATTTAGTATTGTATAACTACAGAGTTAAGGGAATGCATAACTCCTACAGAGTTATGCATAAATAATATTCCGGTTTACACCGGATCCACTCGTTGATAAATCTCACCTGACGCTTTATTTTTAAGAATCACTTTTTCCCTGCCATCCGGCAACACCTCTTCTTTTACCAGATAATTTTCCTCATCGTAGTCTACAAAAGCGGTTAACAGTTCAACTTCTTCCAATCCATTCCATTCTCTCAATTCAACCGGCTCCCATTTTTTTGTTTTTGCCGATTTGTAACAAGCATCCATAATGGCATTGACTACATATCCATCGTAAAAATCCTCTGTTGGTTTACTTCCATTTTCCATTGAATTAAACATGTCGGTAAACATATCATTGTAGCCC
>JABMQB010000099.1 GCA_013203525.1 Mariniphaga sp. | reverse complement strand
TCAAAGTATAGTAACAGAGCAGAAGAAATGGTTATAAAAATGCAACCAACAGCATTTAATTTTCATCACTTGTTTTTATTGAAAAAGACTGGAAAAAGTTGGGCTGATTATGCAAAAAAAATTCAGGAAGATATTAAAAACAACAATAAGCTAACGCCATTTTTAATGGATTTAGTTTGTGACGAGGGAAATAAAGATGAAATAGAAGGTTTAGAAGAATCAAATAATGATATTCAAAGCGATAAAGAAATTGTTGGCGAGTTGTACTTTCCGCTTCCATATAATGATGAACAGAAAAAAATTGCCAAACAAGTTGAATCAAATTATGGGGCCGTTGTCCAAGGACCTCCCGGAACAGGGAAAACTCATACTATTGCAAATCTAATTTCTCGATTTCTTGCCCTCGGAAAAACAGTGTTAGTTACTTCTCAAACAGGACAAGCTCTTTCTGTATTAAAAAGTCATATACCAAAAGAAATTAGAAGTATGGTTGTTTCCCAAGTGGAAGCAAATTCTAGAAACAATGATTTGCAGTCCTCTGTATCTGAAATTAACACAACATTGTCAGATACAACCGAATTCACGGATGAAAAAAAGAAACGAACAGAGGAAGAGCTGCAAAATATTAGGGAGAAAATTGCACAAAAAAACAATGATTTTGAAAAAGTTTCTCTATTAGATTCAAGAGAGAAAATAATAATAGGGATAGAAAAATTTACACCTATTAAAGGCGCAAAATTTATTACAGAATTTCAGGACAATGATGAATTTAAAATTTCAGACGATATTCACCATAATGACGAACTGGCTATTTCACAATCTAAAATAAATAGTTATATATCGGCATTAAGAAGTGCGGATAGCGAGATATGGGATTTTGTAAAATTAGATAAGATTCCGACCATTGACACATTGCCCACACTAGATATTCTGGAGCACTTTTTTAAATTAAATAAAGAATTAAATAAGGAAGAATTGCAGCTATATAAATTATATGTTCCAGATAATGAAGAGCTAAATAATATAGACAACATAGAAGAAAATATAAATGATTATAATACACACAAAGAAAAGGCCTCTAAATTTAAAGAACGCCTAAAAGAAGTAGGGTTTTTTAAAAAAAATAATATTTTAGAATCAAGTTTTTTTGACAAGACAAAAGAAAATAATATTTCCGATGTTTGTGATGATCTCAAAACGTTAAAAGAAGCTTTACTTTCATTCGATGAGCCATACGAAAAAGAACTGTTTGAAATATTGAAAAATGATAATCAAAAACAAAGATGGGAAAATATATTGACGAAAATAAAAAGAATACAAAAAAAATATAACGAGTCTGAAGGTATTCTACTTGGTAAAAAGATAACATTAATTGATAAATATGACATAGATTATATTTCTGCCCTCGAAATAATTTCTAAAATTACTGAACAAGCAAAAAATAATGGCGATAAAGTCAAAAAAGGTCTTAGGCTTTTACTCAATCTAGATGTAAGAAAATTTATAAAAAAGACGAAAATTGATGGGAAGGAAATTTGTAATAACAATGATATTGAAGTCATTAACGCGTATTTCTTGAAAATAAAACTTGAAAATGATTTGAAGAATATTTGGGAACAATCTTTTCAGTCCATGGTTAATAAAAAAGAACTTTCTGATCCATTTAATATAGTGGAATTTGAAGGAATTATAGATAGCATGAATCGTATTATTTATTTTGAAAAAGATAATATAAAATTAAATACGAATATTAAAAATTACAAATTATTTAAGGAGGTAAATATTCTTGATTTGTCTTTTATAGAAAACGCTTTGACTGTTTTTGATAATTTTCTGTCGTATTTTAAAAGCAATGAATATGAAAATTTGATAAGTGGGATAGCCTCATCTTTTGAAAAGGCAAATACACACAAAAAAACACTTCTATTAGCTACTTACATCAAAGAAAAAAATATTGATAAAATAATTGTTACAAAAAAAGAAATACAAGAATTAAATGAGAGAAAAAAATTATCCATAGAGCGT
>JABMQB010000098.1 GCA_013203525.1 Mariniphaga sp. | reverse complement strand
CATTAATAAAGCGCCTACCTTATCAGCAATTTCACGCATCCTTTTGTAATCCCAATCGCGGCTGTAGGCAGAAGCACCACTAATTATCAATTTTGGCTTGTGTTCAATTGCCAGGATTTCCATTTCGTTGTAATCAACCGTACCTGTTTCCTCTTTGACTTTGTATGCCACCGGTTTATAAAGAATACCGGAAGAGTTTACCGGCGAACCATGAGATAAATGCCCTCCATGCGATAAATCAAATCCAAGAAAAGTATCACCCGGATTTAGAATCACACTTAAAACGGCAGCATTTGCTTGTGCTCCCGAATGTGGCTGGACGTTTGCCCATTCGGCTCCAAAAAGTTCCTTTATCCGGTCGATAGCCAATTGTTCGGTTTGATCTACAAACTGGCAACCGCCGTAATAACGTTTGCCAACATACCCTTCAGCATATTTATTAGTCATTACCGATCCCATGGCTTCCATAACCTGCTCGCTGACAAAATTTTCGGAAGCAATTAATTCAATACCACTTAACTGGCGTTCACGCTCTTTTTGAATGATCTCAAAAACAACATTATCTCTATTCATAATTACGATTTATAAATTTGAAAGCCCAAAGGTAATACTTTTTGAATCCGGCATTTGTGGATGTTGCCTGGAAATTCTAATTATTTTTTAACAATTAATATTTAGCAAAAAAAAATAAGTTCTGTTCACTTGCTATTGACCTTTGCGTATTACCATATTAATCAAGAATAGCTATCTTTACAAACCACAATACCTAACAATTATTTATAATGAAAACCAAATCAGCAATTTTTATAATCCTCCTCATTCTCTTTACACATGCTAGTTATGCACAAGCGATAAAAACACCCAACGGATTTCAATTACGCACCGGTGTGAACCTTGCTCTCTGGCTTTCGCAATCTGAAAACAGAGGGCTTGAGCGCGAACAATATATTCTTGAATCGGATATTGAAAACATTTCCTCCATGGGCTTTGACCATATCCGCTTACCTATTGACGAAGTACAGTTCTGGGATGATAACGGAAAAATTCAGACTGATGCTTTTAAACTGTTGCATAATGCCATAGGTTGGTCATTAAAAAGAAACTTACGGGTAATAGTTGACCTGCATATAATACGCTCGCATTATTTTAATGCTGAGTCGAATGCCCTTTGGACTGATCCAAAGGAACAAGATAAATTAGTAGGACTCTGGGAACAACTCTCTAGGGAGCTAAAAAAATACCCCACAGATTTTATTGCCTACGAGCTAATGAACGAAGCAGTTGCCGATGACAATAACGATTGAAATAAATTAATTGCAAAACTTGTAATATCGCTTCGTGAAAACGAAGCGGAACGAACCATTGTTATTGGATCAAATAAGTGGCAGGGCACTGAAACTTTTCCCGCTCTGAAAGTTCCTGAAAAAGATGAAAACATCATCCTTAGTTTTCATCATTACCGCCCTTTTGGTTTTACTCATTATAAAACCCCATAGACCGATTTAAAAGGATATAACGGACCAGTTCACTACCCGGGTGAGGTTGTTACCAAAAAAGAAAAGAAAGAACATGGAGAAAAGTTTTTTAATGATTTAGACTGGGCTTTTGGAAATTGGAATAAAAGCACCATGCTTGACGATATAAATTCGGCAATTAAGGTTGCAAAAAAACTAAACCGTCCATTATATTGTGGAGAATTTGGCGTTTACCCTACTGCACCGAAAGCTGATGCAATCAGGTGGTACCGGGATGTAACTGATATTTTCAGGGAAAATAACATTGCATTTGCACACTGGGAATACAAAGGTGATTTCCCATTAGTAGATAAAAATTTAAAACCTTTACAACCTCTTGTTGATATACTAACAAAAAAATAAATTTCTTATCCTAATCCTGATATGGTGTAAACCTACCTAACATCTGGCAGATGAAAGCTTGACAGAATTTCAATAGTCATTGATGAGGTGGCTGATAATGTAAAGGTTATAATGGTTTTGAATTTTATTCTTATCAGAATAGCAATAACAACATTCATTCTGTTCTTGTTTTTTCCAGTCATTTTATCTAACTTGTATCAACTATTGAAACCCGGCCGTACACGAAGAAGGAAACTACATGAAGATTACCCCCGGATTTCAAAAAAATAGTAACAATAAAATATTTTGTTTTTAGAATGTATAAATACCCTTTTAACCTTATAAAACAAACTTATGGATACATTAAAAAAATTACGTAGAATCAGAAGTATTACGATATTGTTCGTAATATTTTCCTTAGTTGGCTGTAATTCAATGTCTTTGTTCGACCAACACGCCTATACACAAACTACCTCTGTTAAAGTTGATGCTTTAAACCTCATGGATTTAGCAGTGGAAGAATATACAACACATGAAACCAGTGTTGTGGAGCTTCAGACTCAACTGCAAAAAATTTATGAGTATGAAAAAAACAGGCCTAAAAATGAGTTTACATTAAAAATGTGGGATAAACTTTTAGCAGAAGACGGGCATTTATTGGGTGGTTTCCTTAACAGATGGAAAAATGAAACTAAACTGAATGAAATATTTATAGTCGAATCAAAAAAACAGGTAGCCCAAGCATTTGATTACATTGCGGGATTTGAAAGTGAAAAATTAAAAGAAGCTGACATACCAAATTTCTAAACTTAAAATTTAATTATCATGGCAGATATTAACTTTCCTGAAATACTGAAAACTTTAAAAGAAGAAGTAACAAGCCTGGCTTTAACAACGGCAGAAAAATATAAAAATGAAGCGAAGGCAGACGCATTGAAACTCGTTGATGATTTAAAAGAAAACCTGGAAAAATGGACATTGCTTTTAGCTGAAGGGAAATTGTCAAAAAAAGACTTTGAATTTCTGGTTTTAGGCCAAAAAGAACTAATTGAAATGAACGCAATTAAACAGGCCGGTTTAGCATTAATAAAAGCCGATGAGTTTAAAAATACTTTATTGAAAAAGATTATTAATACCGTAATTGATTTAATATAAAAAACTTCATAATAGTATTAAAACTTCAAGGTGTCAGCATAAATTAAATGTTTTGACACCTTTGTTATGCATAATACTAAAAAATTATACAAAAACGATAGTAACTATAAGTTCTATCAAAAATAAACTATTAACTCCAATGTATCAACATATTCATTCAATACAACCTGATCACCCTCAAAACCGTCCCATTTTTTTTCATTAATCAAAACCTTTTTGATTGTTTTCTTTTCAGGGTGCCGGAATCGGATAAT
>JABMQB010000097.1 GCA_013203525.1 Mariniphaga sp. | reverse complement strand
TCCTGCATACCAGGTCCTCCTTTAGGTCCTTCAAACCGGATGACTACAACATCACCTGCCTGAACTTCATCTCCTAGTATTCCATTGCAGGCACTATCTTGCGAATCGAAAACTTTTGCGGTTCCTCTGAATTTGTAAACCGATGGATCAACACCTGCGGTTTTTACTACACAACCATCCTGTGCAATATTTCCGTAAAGAATTGACAATCCACCTTCTTTACTGTAAGCACCTTCTATACTTCTGATACATCCATTTTTACGGTCAGTATCCAATTCCTTGTAATAACTTTCCTGCGATCCCATTATCAGGTTTCTTCCACCACCTGGAGCGGATTTGTAAATTTTGATTGCTTCTTCAGAAATCGACTTCTGCATAATATCATAGTTTGCAATGGCTTCTGCAAGAGTCAATCTGTCGTTACGTTTAACCGTTGTGTCAATAAGTCCTCCGCGGTTCATTTCAGCTAAAATTCCTAAAATACCACCTGCACGGTTAACATCCTGAACATGGTAACTACCACTTGGTGCTACTTTGCACAAATTGGGTGTTATTCGCGAAAGCCTGTCGATATCCTGCATGGTAAAATCAACTTCCGCTTCGTGGGCAATTGCGAGTAAATGAAGGATTGTGTTGGTTGAACCACCCATCGCAATATCCAGTTTCATGGCATTTTCGAATGCAGCTTTTGTGGCAATATTTCTGGGAAGAACATCTTTGTTCCCGTTTTGATAATAATCGAAAGTATTTTCTACTATTTTTTCAGCAGCAATTTCAAAAAGCTTTTTACGGTTAGCATGTGTTGCAACAACAGTTCCGTTTCCGGGAAGTGCAATACCAATTGCTTCAGCAAGGCAATTCATTGAGTTGGCTGTAAACATCCCTGAACATGAGCCACAGGTGGGGCAGGCATTTTGCTCGATTACCGAAAGTTTTTTATCGTCAACCGAATCATCGGCTGCCATAACCATTGCATCAACAAGGTCGTAAAATTCCCCATCGATTTCTCCAGCTTCCATTGGCCCTCCCGAAACAAAAATTGCCGGGATATTTAAACGTATTGCAGCCATCATCATTCCCGGAGTAATCTTATCACAATTCGATATGCAAACCATAGCATCAACCGTATGCCCGTTACACATGTATTCAACACTATCGGCTATTACATCACGCGATGGAAGAGAATATAACATTCCATCGTGCCCCATGGCAATCCCGTCGTCAATGGCTATGGTATTAAACTCGGCCGCAAAGCATCCTTTGCTCTCTATTATTTTTTTGATATACTGACCGATATCGTGTAAATGAACATGACCGGGAACAAATTGGGTAAATGAATTTACAATGGCAATTACCGGTTTTCCGAATTGCTCTTCTTTCATACCGTTTGCCCTCCACAGGCTTCTGGCTCCTGCCATCCTCCTTCCTTGTGTTGTTGTATTACTCCGCAGTGGTGTTTGCATTCTATATATCTTTAAAACTCTGTAAAATTAAAAAGCCTTTCTCTATTTCCGAGAAAGGCTTAAAATATTTTTTAATATATATAAGGTCAGCCTTTCCTGGTTTTATTAAGAAGGACCACAATGACCAAAATATATGTAGAGAATAATTTCATTCCTATTTTTAATTGATGAGCAAAAGTAAAAATTTAATTTAATAAGCAAAGTAAATTGAAACTTAAAATCCCTGTTTTGTGCAAATTTTTAATTTTTAGGATGATTTTTGTAATAATCTGATTCTATAAACTCAATTAGTTAAAGATGTTTAAGTGCCGGTTTGATTGTAAAGTAATTCTTAACAATACCATTTGTAGAATCATTTAAAATAGACAAGGACGGATCAGTTTTTTAACGAATTTTTCTGACAAACAAGGTTTTTTAGTTAATTTCCGGCGAAATTAATCAATATCTAAATGAAGAATATGGGTCGGAATTTTGTATTAATATTTCTTGTAATATTAATTGGATGTACCCATAAAGCTCAAAAGGATTTTTCCGTAGTTGATCAATACCCAACGATATATCCAGATTATTCTTCAATTACAATACCTTCCAATATTGCCCCTTTAAATTTTAAAATAGAGGAACCTGGTGATTCATACTTTGTAAAGCTTATTTTTAAGAATGCAGAAGAAATATCTCAGGCTTCATCAAACGGAATAATAAAATTCAATGTAAAAAAGTGGAAGAAATTATTACATGATAACAATGGAACTAATTTTACAATTGACATCTATATTTCGAATGATGGGAAATGGAAAAAGTATAAATCAATTTCAAATTCAATTTCTAATGATCCGGTTGATCCGTTTCTGGCGTACAGGCTTTTGTATCCCGGATATGAAAGCTGGTCAGAGATAAGCATAAAACAACGATGTGTCGAGAATTTTAAGGAATACTCCTTGATTGAAAATAGTATTGCTGAAGATAATTGTGTGAACTGCCATTCATTTAATAATGGAAATCCCGATAAAATGATGTTTCATATGAGGGGATCGCTTGGTGCAACGTATTTTGTCACTGAGGAAGGAATACAAAAATTTAACCTGAAAACAAAAGAGATGAAAAATGGTGCCGTCTATCCACGTTGGCATCCTTCAGGAAATTTTGTGGCTTTTTCATCTAATAAAATCATTCAACAGTTTCATGCCGCTTCCGAAAAAAATGTTGAAGTAACAGACCTTGAATCGAGCCTGATACTTTATGATGTTGAAAAGAATGAAATCAGCCCGATGAATTTTTTGAATGCTGAAAATTATATGGATACATATCCTGAGTGGTCACCTGATGGTAAAACCTTGTTTTTTTGCAGAGCAGCACAGGTTGCGCAGGAGTTTAATATACAGGATATAAAATACGATTTGTACAAGGTTTCGTTTAATCCT
Source organism: Mariniphaga sp. (assembly GCA_013203525.1). GTDB lineage: Bacteria > Bacteroidota > Bacteroidia > Bacteroidales > Prolixibacteraceae > JABMQB01. The sequence goes on along the minus strand of JABMQB010000097.1, from coordinate 6,450 downwards.
GTGACAAAGGTTTTTGGTGATGAGGAACTTGTTTTTAATGCTGATGCATTGAGCAAAAGTGTTTCGTTTCCCCGCGTTTCTCCTGATGGGAGTTTTTTAGTTTTTACGTTGCATAATTACGGGGCATTTCCTATTTGGCATAAAGAGGCTGATTTATATATTTTGGATTTGAATTCAGGATGGGTAAAAAATATGGATTCAAATAGCGAACTGGCCGATAGTTATCACACTTGGTCTTCGAATGGCAGGTGGCTGGTGTTTAGCAGTAAACGTGATGATGAATTGTCTGCACGACCATATTTTACGTACATTTCTTCATCAGGCAAATCAAGTAAGGCTTTTGTCCTTCCGCAGAAAGATCCTGAGTTTTACAGAAAATTTCTGAAAACTTATAATGTACCTGAATTGGCAATTGGAAAAGTTGAATTAACACCCGGTTCAATTAGCCGTGCAATAAAAAGTGAAACGATAAATGCAGAATGGGCAGGCCAATAATTTCATAAAATGAATTTATCAGGAAAAATAAAAAAAGTAAACAAACAAGAGGCAGGGGCGTATCTGCTTCTGATATTATTGTTTATTGTTTCATTTGTGCTTTATGGGTTTATTGCCGATTATGTTTTGTTTTATCAGGAGAAGGATTCTTTATTTATTTTCTCAACCAACTACTTACAAACTTTTTTAGACAGGCCTGGAGGTTTGCTTGAATACTCAGGGGATTTTCTTACAACTTTTTATTACAAGAAAATTTTAGGGGCTTTTTTATTATCGATGATAATATTTTTAATTGTTTTTTATATCCAAAAAATTGTTTCATCCCTGTCACAAAGTAAAATTTTTCATTTCCTTCCCATTGCGGTAGGTGGTGTTTTAATCCTTTTACAATCCGATTATCATTTTGAGGCATATACTCATATCGGAGTATTAATTGTCGTTTCCTTATTTTATTATACGATCAGGTATTCTTCAAAACTAAAAGGTTTTTTCCCGGTAATTATTTTCCCCATCCTGTTTTATTTAATCGGAGGTTTTGCTTTGATATATGGAATAATGGTAATTTTCTGGATAGCAATCACGGCTGAAATTCGTAAAAAAATACTTTTACCAATAGCTTTTCTAATCGAAATTATAACAGTTGTTTTTGTTTCAAAAGAATACCTGTTTTATATTACTCAGCATGATATTTTACTTGCTCCTTTACCTTTTTTTAGCGAAAGCGGAATATTAAAACCGGTTATTCTTCTGGTTCTGTTACTGGCTATAATTCCATTGGCAAAATTTTTAAAACCAATTAAAATTGAAAAGAAAAAATTTGCAAATGCTTTCTTTAGGTTTGGATTGCCATTACTGGTATTAACTGGAATCATTTCAGGAATTACAAAAAACATCAATCAAAATAATATTGGATTTTTTAAGGTTGAAAAAATGTATTTTGATAATCAGCTGGGTGAAATGATCCGTTATAATCAACGTAATCCTTCGTCGAACCTGATTGTAAATTATTACAATAATCTCGCTTTAAGTGAAACCGGGCAACTTTGTAGCCGGATGTTTTCTTTTCCGCAAAATTCAAATTATAATCCTTTGTTTTTAACATGGGAAACCAAGGTTGAAATTTTTAAACGTGGTGGATATTTTTATTACAATCTTGGATTGATAAATGAAGCTCACCGCTGGGCTTACGAAGCGATGGTTATGAATGGATACACTCCTGAAATAATGAAAATGCTGATAAAAACCGATCTTATAAACGGTAATTTTAATACGGCTGAGAAGTACATTAATATTTTAAAACGAACTATTTATTACAGAGATGATGCTTTGTATTATGAAAGAATGTTGAATGATAATGCTTTATTGGCAAAAGACAAAGAATTAGGAAGTAAAAAACAAATAAAATTGGAAGATGATTTTTTTATTCTTTCGAAAGAACCTGAAGCCAATATCGATTATGTTTTGCATGCCGATTCCCTGAATAAAATTGCTTTGGAATATAAATTTGCTAATCTGATGTTAAAGAATGATGTTGAAAGCATTATTAAATTACTGCCATCTCTTGAAAAATGTGGTTATTCTGCAATTCCAAAACATATTGATGAAGCAGTAACAGCGTATAAACTTTTAAATGTAGGTGAAGTTCCGGAATTGAAAAAACTAAAAATTAGCGTTGATGCCGAACAACGGTTTAGTAGTTATTACCAGGTTTTCAGGCAGTACAATAACAATTTGGCAGCAGCAAAACAAACACTCTCCAGAAACTTTTCTAATACGTATTGGTATTATGTTTTTTATAAATAGATTTTGAAATTTTATAAATCAAGAACATCACCGATTTCTTTCATTGCATTCACCGATAATTCTGCAAATTCATGAAGTGGTATTCCAATTTTTTCACATTCTAAAATATTTTCGCGTTTTACTGAAGCAGCAAAAGCTTTTTGTTTCATTCGTTTTGTAACCGATTTAGCCTTAATGCCGGCAATTTTTTTATCGGGGTAAACCAGGGTTGTGGCAATTATTAAGCCTGTTATTGTTTCACCCGCTGCCAGCGCATGTTGAAATTCTGTAGTTCTTTTTTTTCCAGTTGCAATTTCGTTATGCATTATAATGGCATCAAGCGATTTGTCCGATATTTTCCCTTTTAAGATTTTTTCAGCACCCGGTCCATGAGTAAATGGATCGGCATTGGTAATTTCAACATCAATATCATGTAACAATCCTGCAATGCCCCATTCGTTTTCATCCCTGCCAAGTTTGTGTGCTATGGCGCACATTACTGCTTCTGATGCGTAACAATGCTTGCGCATATTTTCAGCCTTAATATTTTCTTCCAATAATTTTACAGCTTCGTCTCTTTTTATCATTGTTAACTTGTTTATAAATTGTATCAGTCATTTAACAAAATACCCTTATTAAGCAATTCAGCTTTGTAAATTTGCCGGGAGATTGTAAAATAAATATTTTATAAAGAAATATAGAATAATGGCGAAGGAAATTGAACGAAAGTTTTTACTTAACCTTCAAAAGTGGAAACCAATTGGGAAAAAAGTATTTATAAGGCAGGGATACCTTTCTGATGACCCGGAAAGAATTGTGAGAGTTAGGATATCAGAAAAGGACGGATTTTTAACAATAAAAGATTTATCACAAGGAATTATAAGAAATGAATACAATTATAGTATTCCTTTAGTTGATGCAGAAGAATTACTAAAACTATCAATTAGTACACCCGTTGAAAAGTTTAGGTATAATGTGATGAAAGAAGAAAAACTTTGGGAGGTTGATGAATTTTTAGGGGAGAATAGGGGATTATTTTTGGCAGAGGTTGAATTAATTTTAGAAGATGAAAATATTGACCTGCCTGAATGGGTAGGAAAGGAAGTATCAGAAGATAATAGATATTATAATTCCTATCTGTCAAAACACCCATTTTCAAAGTGGAAAATTATAAGTTAATTCAGTTTTATTCCGTGTAGATTTTTTTTTGATAAGTACGGAATACGATATGTTTTAAAATTGCGTTTGAATGTGCAGAAAACCATGAAACAATATGAGGCTTAAAAAAACAATCATTTTTTTATTTCTATCAAGTATATATTTATTTTCATTTAGTCAGGAATCGGTAAATGTATTACCAGAAAATGGTGATTCGATTCAGTATAAAATAGATTATTTAAAGAAATATTTTTTTGAAAATGAAAGCTGGCAAATAACCGATAGTGTTTTCAGTAGAAATATTTTTGAACTGATTAATTTTATTGAGAAACAGCCTGTTGACTCTGTTCTCAATGAATTGAGAATCCAAAAATCAGACAATGAAGCTAAATTAGTCCGGTCATCACAAATGGTCTCCGATTCGTTATCAATTCCCGGTTTTATTCCCTATAATGAAGTTCATGCTAGGAAAGAAGAAATTCGTAAATCGGTTGCAGAAGAATTTATGAAAAACGATTTACAGGTACCCGTTGGTTTACTTATCGGAATTGAAGAAAAAGTTAAACAAATTCCACAGGAAGAGGGAATGAGGTTATTTGCCGATTCGATTTATTATTTACCCGACAGCCTTTTGTTTCTGGATGCAATTCCCGATTCGATGGTTCAAACAGCTGAAGATTTTCAACGGATATTGAAACTTGACAGTATTCGTGATGTTTTGGTTGAAAAGAGTAGAATTCGATATAATGACTCGATTGTTGGAGCATATCGTGATTCAATTTTATTTAGCTATCGTAATGATGCCCTTGACAATCAGGTGGAAATTAGGTTAAAACGTTATACCGATTCGGTAAAAAATAATAACAACAATTTAATTAAAGCATATAGCGAATATGTTATCAGAGAAGTTAATGACTCTATAAATTATTTTTTGAATGATCTTATTCAATATGCCAATTTGGTTGATACGGTTAATATTAACATCAGTAATTTGTTTGATGAGTCAATAAACATAAAGCTAGCAGATAACAGGCAGGAGTTTGGTAGAATATGGTTAAAAAATGAACAAAATGATTCAATAAGTATTTTGGTTAGTAACGTGGATAAGAGAGGCATGAAAATGTTGATTGACGATAATGTTACATTTTCACGTACGTCTCAAAAACAATCAAAAGAGTTTAGTATTAGTAATTTAAGCCCAACAGCAAACCTTGGAAATGTAAGAGAAAGGTTTAAAGTTGAAACTCCATGGAGTATAGGTGGCGACGGTACTATTGGGTTAACACAAACCTATTTGAGTAACTGGAAAAAAGGGGGTAAAAGTGCGGTGTCGATGCTTTTGGTTTTAAAAGGATTTGCAAATTATTCAACTTTGGATAATAAAATTAAATGGGAAAACAGTATCGAAATTCGAAATGGCTGGTTAAAACCGGGAGGCACTGATGAGAATGGAGATCATTATGAATCACAGAAAATTGATGATAAATTTGAATTAATTTCCAGAGTTGGAGTTAGTGCTTTTAAAAAATGGTATTACAGTGCTGAAATTGATTTTCAAACACAGTTTATAAACGGTTATAAGTATCCTACAAGTATTAACCCAGATCCTATTTCCGCTTTTCTTGCTCCTGCAAAAACATTGTTTAAGTTAGGATTGGATTATAAACCAAATAGTAATTTGTCTGTCTTCCTTTCACCAATAACTTCAAAAACAGTTTTTATTCGTGACACTTTAAAAATTAATAAAAGCAATTATAATATTCCTGATGGGAAAAGAAGTTTATGGGTGCCGGGTTTAAATGCTGAAATAAGATATAAAACCGATATAACCCAAAATATCAGTTATGAAACCAAGTATAAAATGTTTATGAATTATACCAACCCCTTTAAAAAGTTTGATATTGATTGGGAAAATCTGGTGGTTATGAAAGTGAATGATTATATTAATATGCGCTTAATGCTGCATTTGGTTTATGATGATGATATTCTTTTTCCTGTGTTTGATAATGAAGGAAACGAAATTTCTAAAAAGCCAAAACTTCAGGTTAAAGAATTAATAACTGTTGGATTTTCATATAAAATTAATAAAAAGGTATATAAGGCACGCGCAATTAATTGATCAGTAAATCACCTATTACAAAAATTCCATAAATCACACTGGCAATACCGTTGGTGGTAAAAAATGCCAAATTTACTTTTCTCAGGTCGTTAGGTTTAACAAGGCTGTGTTGATAGCCTAAAAGAAAAATAAATATAACTGCACCTGTCCAGTGTAACCAACCTCTGTGAGCCAAAATACCAACAATAATAACGCAGGTGGCTGATAATATGTGAAGGATTACAGATAGGTTTAAGGCTTTCCTTTTTCCAATGTACGAAGGAACAGATTTTAGTTCATTTTCTTTATCAAACTCTTCATCTTGCAAAGCATATATTATATCAAAACCACTAACCCAGAAAAATACAATTGACCCGATATAAATAGGAACCCAGTCGAAAACTCCGGTTACTGCGAGATAAGCTCCTACAGGCGCAATCGCCAAACTAAGGCTTAATACAAAATGGCAAAGTGCAGTAAACCGTTTGGTATAACTATAGAACAGAATAACAAATAAGGCAACTGGTGATAAATAAAAACAAAGGTGGTTTATAAACCATGTTGTGACAATAAATAACACAGAATTTATAATTACAAAGAGTAATGCATGCTTTGACTTAATTTCTCCTGATGGGATTTCTCTTTTTGCTGTCCGTGGATTTATTTTGTCGATTTTCCGGTCGAGGAAACGGTTAAAGCCCATTGCAGCATTTCGGGCAAAAACCATACTTAATAAAACTAATACCAGCAGTTTCAAACTAAGTTTACTTTCGTTTCCAGTAACAGCAAGAAAAAAACCAATCATAGCAAAAGGAAGGGCAAAAAGGGTGTGTTCAAACTTAACTAACTTAGAATATTTCTTAATCGCCTGCATTATTTTTCTTTCGAATAGATGGCAAATTTAGAAAGATTAATAC
>JABMQB010000970.1 GCA_013203525.1 Mariniphaga sp. | reverse complement strand
GTATTAAAGGACCATGTGTAAAACATGAAAGGCAGATTTTTCCTTTTTCACCAATGAATTCGATTAGGTCTGTTTCATCATTTTTGTTTGCTACAAAACACCAACTTCCGGTTCCAATTGTCCCAGAATTATGCACCCATGAAGCACTGACTGTATCTTCTGCATGATATAAACCTGCAAGGTTAGTAGCTATTCCTTTAACCACTCTAATCGGTCCCAATACAAAATCAAGAAAATCAAACTGATGTGATGCAAGGTCGAAAAAATGGCCTGCTCCACTGATTTCCGGTTTAACGCGCCAGTTCATTTCATCGGATGTTTGATTTTTTTCAACAGCTTCTTTGTGAAATTTTATATTTACTGTTAATACTTTTCCAAGTATTCCTACATTGATTAAGTCTTTTGCCTTTAAAAAAACTGGTAATGTTCGACGATAATAAGCAACCCGCAATTGCATCCCTGTTTTTTTCGAAACTTTCAGCATTTCAAGGCATTCGTTATGATTGCGAGCCATAGGTTTTTCAACATAAACCGGTTTGCCTGCTTTCATAGCCTTGATAGTATATTCAGCATGAGTATCGGGTGGGGTGGCAATATAAACTGCATCAACCTCTGGATCGTTGATCAGTGTTTCAGCATCAGAATACCATTTTGGCACATTATGGCGCTGGGCATAGTCAGCAGCTTTTTCAGCATTACGCCGCATAACTGCTACCAAACGTGAATTTGCAGCCTTATAGAAAGCAGGGCCACTTTTGATTTCAGTTACATCCCCAACACCAATAATCCCCCAGTTTATATGTGTCTTTTTTTTCATCAATATTCAAATCTGTCTTTGAAAGCCCAAAGCCCAATTGCCGGATTTGATATGTAAAAAATTTCTTCACCATCGGGCAAAATATTAAAACCGTCTTTTAATTTTTTGGGATCATATTTTTGAGTAACATTTTCGATATCGGCATATTTAAATCCAACACTCTCAATTTCTTCTTTTGAAAGGTTTTCCGGATTCTTTCCCGGGCAATAAGTAATACTGAAACGACCTTCAGATGAACCGTGTATTAGGTGCGCAGCAGCGCCTAAATTATTTCTCAGGTCTTTGTTTTCTTCTACAAGCTTTAATGTATGAGGTGTCCCGAAATATCCATATTTACGGATAAGTTTGTCGATCTGTTTATCTTCTCCAAATTCAATTAAACCTGATGCTAATACAATTAATTCACCATTATCGGCAAGCGCCATTCGGGTACGATACACACTTTTATTTCCCAGCCAGGTACTTTTAAATTCTGAAGGATCAAGCCAGACAACTACTTTTTGGAGTGGTTTATCTACCATTTCGAAATTGACCTGTAGCGAAAGTTTTGCTGCTTTATCAAAAACTTCAAAATCATCGCCTATAAATAATCCATAGGTTTGCAATTCACCCTCCTTGTTTAATCCAACAACGGTTTGCACATATATAATTGGCATATGAGATGCAAAATGTTCGGAAGCATAATTGAAAACCTTCCGGACAGGAGTATCTGCGCGACCCATCATTTTTTCCATTCCATAGGCTGCACCAATATAATGGCTTTTATTAATTCCTTCTGATCCGCCGGTTCCAACAAAAATATTTTTATTGTAGTTAGCCATTCCAACTACTTCATGCGGAACGACCTGTCCAATAGACAATATTAAATCAAATTCACCTTCGACTAACAGTTTATTAACCTGTGCCGGCCACGAATAATTAACAGCACCTTCAGAAACTTTATGAATATATTCTGCTGGAACTTCTCCTAATGTAATAACATCATTCCGCCAGTCGTGATCGCGGAAAAGGGAGCGCGGTGTAGTTCCAAACATATGGCTTATTTGTGGATCGGTCATGGGTGTATGCGTACCAAGCGCCGGAAGAATATCGGTTAGCTTCTCTCCATAATATTCCCATGCCATTTCAGTTAATTCACCTGCGCGGGAAGGTAATCTGGTATAATCGGGAGGAACTGCCAGAACTTTCTTTTTAGCTCCCATTTTACCCAAAGCTTTGAACAATCCTTTTTTCAGATCGGAAGTAGACAGATTTGCTTCAGCTGATCCTTTTTCAAAATATATCATATTTTTATATGTTCAGTATTTATGATACTGTTTACTGCAAACTGATTACTTTTTTACCTTTTCACACGTGCATTTCCTGCCCATATGCTCCATACCATTTCTTCGTCGGCAGGTTGTGCATAATCGGTAAGGAATGTTGTAGCCATGGCACCGGTAGCCCATCCAAATTGTGGCCATTTTTCAGGTTCCCATCCTTTCAGAATTCCATATAACAATCCTCCAACAAAACCATCACCACCGCCAATGCGGTCGAGAATAGTAATTGAGCGTGGTTTAATCACTTGCCAATTATCACCTTCAAGCATAATGGCGCCCCAAAGGTGTTCGTTTACGCTTATTACCTGCCGTAAAGTAGTTGCAAATACCGATGCATTTGGAAATGTTTCTTTTACACGGTTTATCAAACCTTTAAATCCTTCTATTTCCGAATCGATATCTTTTCCTCCAGCCTCGGGCCCTTTAATTCCAAAACATAATTGGAAATCTTCTTCATTGCCAATTAAAATATCAGAAACAGAAGCTATTTCAGTAAAATTTTCACGGAGTTCTTTTTCACGACCCACCCAGAATGATGCTCTAAAATTTAAGTCAAAAGAGATGCGTGTTCCGTGTTTTTTTGCTACTCGGGCAATTTCAAGACAGAATGCGCTGGTTTCGGGTGATAGTGCAGCAATTAATCCGGAAAGATGAACAATCTGCACACCTTCTTCCCCAAAAATTTGTTCCAGGTCAAAATTCTTTGCATTTAATGTGCGCCCAACTTCACCTGCACGATCATTATGAACTCTGGGTCCCCGTGATCCATAACCACTGTCAGCAATATTAAACTGATGGCGATAACCCCACGGATCGCCCTGTTCAACTTCGGGCCCTTCATAATCCATATGACGGCTTGCCAGGTTGTTTTTTATAATTTGGGCGATTGGGCTTTCTTTTACAAACGTGGTTAATACTTTGACTGGTAATCCAAGGTATGATGAAATACTGGCAACGTTGGTTTCGGCACTGGTTGTATACAAAGCAAATGAATCACTGCTGTGAACCGGTTGCCCGTTTTCAGGGGTTAGCCTGACTCCCATACTAGTGGGTACCAACATTGCATACTTGCAATTTTCTTTTAATTGAATGCTCATTTTTAAAAAAGATTTGAGTAATTAGTCTTGAGTAATGAGATTATATCGAATTACGTTTTAATTTATAACTCAAAAAACTATACTACTTTATAATTATTTTTTTCTT
>JABMQB010000096.1 GCA_013203525.1 Mariniphaga sp. | reverse complement strand
TGGGACTTTTAGGATACAAATCGGGATTGGTTGTGTAAAACCCAACTTTAGAATATTTAGAAACTGGACAAATTCCTGTTTCATTTGTGCCTGAAAAGCCCTATCTTTGAACTGTCTTTTATGCAAAGAAATTTCAGGGCTGTTTGTGGTTTTACTTTCCATGATAGCCCTTTCTTTTTGAGTTCGACAAATACGCCTCTGCTTGTTGTTCTATCTCGGCATTTGACAGTTTTCGTCCCGATTTAATCCAAGAAATTATAATTTTCTTATCAAAGTATAAACGTTTGCCTTGTTTGCACCCACCGGGCAATAGTCCCTTAGAATAGTTTGAATAAATTGTTGGCTTAGAAAGGTGTAAAAGGTGTGCCAGTTCGTCAACAGTTAAGAGTTGTTGCATTTCTTCTTTTTGTTCAACCTTTGGGGGTTGATTCTTAAGGTCAATTATTAAGTTTTCAATAATAACTAACCTTTCTTCAATTACTTCAAATGGATTTGATGCCATGTTGTTCTATTTTTAAAATTAAACATGGTTCAAATTTATGGAGTTTTGCTTGTTTTTCTTATTGATAATCAGTTGTATAAACTTGAATACAAGAAAATACAAGTTTGTAATAGTTGTTTATTATGAGTTGATTACTGAATTAATATAACTTATTATTTGCTTTAACTCTTTTTCATCATCGCTTTCAATATAATCGCCTTTTTTGGTTTTAAATCCTATTTTAAAATACTTCTTATCCATTGCGTTATAACTAGCAATTTCCCAATCAAAATCATTTTTACAGCATGCATGAAATTTTGCTGCAATTCGATTTTTTGGCAAGAACTCTAATTCTTGTAATGCCATCAGTAAAATACGCAATCGCTTACCTTTAATATTTTTGTACTTTACTTTAATTGCTTCAACTATCTCTTTGCTTTTTTCATCGGTAATAATATCACTTAAATGTTCTGATCTCTTTAGACTATTCGGATTATTTTGTTGAGGTGGTAATGCTTTTTCGCGTTGTCTTCGTTTCAACTTCTTTAATCGGTCTTTACAACAATCCACAATACTCTTAATCTTCCATTCGGGAAATATGTATTCTTTCTCATCGAAAAAAATACTTACCACTCCATCTTTAATATTTTTCTCTCCAAGTTTAAAAATATCTTTTATATCACCAATTAAAACAATCTTTCGATCAATTGATAATGATTTATCTAAATATATTTTGTCGATTTCATCTATTATTTCATTACCCTTGGAGCAACACACTAACTGTAATAAATTTTCTTTCATCTGTTCTGTTGTTTGTTGTGGTAAGGAATTTGAAATCGAGTTATTGAAATTACTTTTTAATGTTTTCCAAAAATCATGTTTTGATTTGTTTGCCTTTTTAATATGCAGTAAAATATTATCCTTATCCTGTTGTAAATAATTTATAATGTATTGGGCAAATTCTCCCAAACTTACTACAAGTTTAATTACATTATAGGCTCTTATTTCTGCTTCTTTGTATTTATCAGTTTTTTCATCAAAAACAGATTCTTTTAAAATGTCAAGTTCTTTGTTAATGGCTTTTAATGTTTGAACAATAGTTGTTTTTTCAATATCTGGGCAATAATATTTTATTGGCAATGTACCATGTACAATCTTGTCTGTAAACTCCTGATGATGTTTTTTTATACTTCTTTCAAAAGGAGTAGTAGTGACGAAGTTTGCAGCAACAACTACACCTTTTGAATTTGATACAGGAATTTGTTCGCTTGCCTCTTTAAATCCTTTATTTATTTCATCTTGCGAATAGAAATCAGCTAAATATAAATCAAAATTTGGCTTAGATTCAGCATTACAAAATTGATTGAATAACTCATTTTTAAACTTAGGCTCACTATCAATAATATCACCAAAAGGTATATTTGTAGGGTTAAATTCTCTTTCAAAATCTAACAAAATTTTATCCTCTTTCATTGTCTTTTATGCGATTAACGTTTTATAAGTCAAGTTTAATTTTATCGGCTGCCTGTCTTTTTGCCTCATCAACAATTTTTGCGTAAACCTGTGTTGTTTTCAAATCTTTATGTCCTAACATTTTGGAAACTGTATAAATATCTGTTCCGTTGAACAGTTGCAAGGTTGCGAACGTGTGCCTAAAACAATGAAAAGTAATATCCTTAGTTATTCCGGCTGCTCCAATCCATTGAAACAGGTGTTTGTTATGATAGGCTGAATATTTTAATCCGTTAAATACTTTGACTGTGAGTTCGCCCGGTTCACCTAATAAACTGTGCGCTTGTTCTGAAATGGGCAATACTTCAACGCCTTTGGTTTTCTTTTGGTCAAAGTTCAGGAAATAGCCTTGCCCCTCAATGTATTCCAGTTCGCCCCAAACCATTTTTTGAATATCGCTAAAACGAAGTCCCGTTAATGCTGAAAATAGGGCTGCACGTTTCAATAAATCATTATTACAAGGCGTTTTTGCCAGTTTGTTAAG
>JABMQB010000969.1 GCA_013203525.1 Mariniphaga sp. | reverse complement strand
GGATTAAATTTATACAATCTGACATTAAATACTGAAGCAGTAAACAATTTATTGGATACAAAGCTTACCTGGAATAATTATCATTTATTAACTTATAGTGGAGAATTAAATACAAGTTCCACAATTTACCGGTCAGGGAATAATATTAAAGCAGATATAGAAATAATTCCTTCAAAAATATATATTGCAGATTCACTTTGGCAAATAAAACCTGGCACAATAAATATCGACACAAGCTCAATTCATATTAATAACCTTGAATTATACGATCAAAATCAGTCAGTTAAAATAAATGGTATTCTTTCTAATAAACCACAAGACAGGCTAACAGCTTCTTTTCAAAATATCAACCTCAAACAAATTGAAAACTATTTACAAAAAGAACCCACATTAAATGGTATTGTTAACGGAAGTGTGGATTTAGAGGATTATTACGGAAAACGAATGATATATTCTGACCTGAATTTAGATAGTTTTAAGTTTAAAGGGCACAATTTCGGAAATATAACACTTGCCAATTTATGGGATAGTAAAAACCAGGTTGTAAAAACCGATTTAAATATGATAATGGGTGACGACAACAAATTAACTGCATCCGGATTTTATGATCCGGTTTCTGACAGTCTGGAATTTGAAACAAAAATTGACAGCCTGCCAACATTAATACTGGAGCAGGTTATCAGAAAAACACTCTCTGATTTTAAAGGAACGGCTTCCGGGAATCTTAAGATTTATGGAAAACCCGATAATTTATTACTTGATGGTGCATTGATGGGTGAAAATGCGAGCCTATTGATCGATTATACCAAGGTAGCTTATAACTTTAACGACTCAGTTTATTTTTCAGGAAATCAAATTATTTTCGACCATATTACTGTTACAGATGAACTAAATAACCAAGGCATATTTAACGGCACTATTACCCATAATAATTTCAAGGATATGATTTATGACCTTAGTATTTCATCTCCAAAAATACTTGCTTTGAATACCACCCTGAATGACAATAGCCAGTTTTTCGGAAAGGTAATCGCCGATGGCAACTTTTATATTACAGGACAGAGTGTTAAAATCGACCTTCAGGGCGACGGTAAAACATTATTAGGTACTGATGTTAATATTTCGCTCGACAATGAACATGAAGCTGAACAATATGATTTTATACGGTTCGTAAGCCATGATTTCGTAGAAAAAGAGGAAGAAATAGTTTTTACCAGCAAAGCTGATACATCGTTAAACCTTAACCTTCGAATTGAAGTGACGCCCGATGCAAAAGCTCAGTTAATTTATAATTCTCAAGTGGGCGATATTATAAGAGGGCAAGGAGAAGGAGTACTCCAATTTGGCATGGATAACAACAATGATATTACTATTTATGGCAATTATAACATAGTTGAAGGCGATTATCTGTTCACACTGAAAAATGTAATAAATAAACGTTTCTCCATTGAACCAGGCGGTTCAATAAATTGGTCGGGCGACCCATATAATGCTAGAATAAATATTGAAGCTTTATATAAACTAAAAGCATCGCTTTATGAACTTTTTGCAAACAGCAACTTTGATATTGATAAATCACAAAGGATTCCGATAGAGTGTAAAATTCTTTTAACCGACAACCTTACAAATCCGGATATAAATTTTGACATTGACTTCCCAATGGTTGAAACACGCCTGGTTGATGAACTTCAGCAGTTTTTTAATACAGAAGAAGAAATGAATAAACAAATCATTTCACTTGTAGTATTAGGCCAGTTTTATACACCTGAATATATGCGCGGTACATACGAAGCAATTACTTCATCGTCGCATGCAATTGGGTCAACAGTGAGTGAGCTTTTTTCAAATCAATTCAGCAATTGGTTATCACAAATAAGCAGTGATATTGATATTGGCTTTAACTACCGGCCTGGCACACAATTAACCAGGGATGAAATTGAATTTGCTCTTAGCAAACAAATGTTTAACGACCGTGTAACTATTAATGGGAATATTGCTAACAATGTAAATCCCACTTCAAATAATAACAGCCAAATTGTTGGTGATTTTGACCTGAAAGTAAAAATTACTGATAACGGAAAAATTCAGCTTAAAGCTTTTAACCGGTCAAATAACAATTTGATATATGAAACAGCTCCTTACACTCAGGGTATTGGTTTAACTTTTAAAGAAGAATATAATAATATTAAAGAACTCGTGGATAAATTATTATTGTTTTTAAAAAATAAAAATTAAACCAAAACAACTATTCTCGTATGAATTTTATCGATCTATCGCATCCAATAAATGAACAGATGCCGGTTTATCCGGGAGGTAAAAAGCCTGTATTAAAAAGACTCTCTGATATTAATAAGAATGGTTATCGTGAAACCGGGTTAACTTTCCATTCACACCTGGGAACACATATCGATGCTCCTGCTCATATGCTTAAGGATGGAAAATATCTTAATCAATTCCCGGTATCCAAATTCACCGGAAAGGCGGTTATTATTGAAGTTCCGAATGGAACAAAAACTATAAGCGTTGAATATTTGAGTCAGTTTAATGATGATTTTGATAACTCTGAATTTGTTCTCTTTTATACCGGTTGGGGAAAATATTGGAAAAATGAAAGGTATTTTAAAGATTTTCCTGTCCTGGATATGGAGGCAGTAAATTTTCTGACATCCTTTAATATTAAAGGTGTCGGAGTTGATGCTCCTTCGGTTGACCCGGTAGAAACAAAATCATGGGAAGTCCATTATCATCTAATGAAAAAAGATTTTATAATTATTGAGAATCT
>JABMQB010000968.1 GCA_013203525.1 Mariniphaga sp. | reverse complement strand
TGATGAAATTGCCGACATGCCATTTAACCTGCAAGCGAAAATCTTACGCGCCACCGAAGAAAAAGTGGTTACCAGGGTGGGTGATACAAATCCGATTCACACCGACTTCCGGATTGTTTCAGCCACAAACCAAAATATTGATAAAAGGGTAGAGGTGGAAAAATTCAGGCTTGATTTGCTTCACAGGCTAAACACCCTGCATATTCATATACCAGCACTCAGGGAACGCCCTGAAGACATCAAACCCTTGTTGATTCATTTTGTTGATGTATATGCCACAAAATTCAATAAACCAAACATCCATGTTTCAAAGGCGGTTTTTGATACGCTTCTTACATATAATTTCCCGGGAAATGTCAGGGAATTGAGAAATATGGTTGAAAGGGCCATCATTCTTTGCAAGGACAACGTTCTGGGAGTAAATGATTTTCCGGTAAAACCGAAAAAAATATCCACATCAGAAAGTCCGGCCAATTCTGTCAATCTTAAAAATCATGAGATTAAACTGGTTAGAAAAGCATTACAGAACTGTAAATATAATCAAAAGGTTGCGGCTGATTTGCTGGGAATAAGCCGCGATGCCCTTATCCGGAAAATGAAAAAGTACGATATTTTTGTTAGCAGAGGCGAAGAATAATAGCTTTATTTCCGCACACATGTGCGAATTTATCAGTAATATTCCATTCCATTTTTATGGTCATTCCTGTTGAGTATCTTCCAATAAAAATAATTTTATTTTTTTTATTGCTCTAATAGAGGTTGTTAGTTAAAATTATCTAATTTTTATTTATCTCTTGATATTTTATGGCATTCACTTTGCCTAATATATAGCACAAGAGGTAATCCTGTCTCTCTAATTTTAAAGCACAGGAATTAAATAATTTTTTAAAACCATTATCATGGCAGTAGAAAAAACAATTGGCTCATCAAGCCTAGTAGAAGTGATTGACCGTATTCTTGACAAAGGAGTAGTAGTTGACGCATGGGTTAGAGTATCATTAGTTGGTATCGAATTACTTGCAATTGAAGCAAGGATAGTTGTTGCATCAGTTGAAACATATTTGAAGTATGCTGAAGCAATCGGATTAACTGCTAAAGCCGCATAAGGCAATTTGCAGTTAGCAGTTATTCTTGCTAAAACATCCTTTTAGGCCTAAAACCGGAAAGCATGATTTACCAGGAATTCCTCTTTTTTATCTGGAGTTACTTAATCTTCTTAACTAATATCAGACAAATCAATTAGTAAATGAAAACTCAGCCTGAATTGAATATAGAGAGTTTTTTTGATAACATTCTAGCTACCTTCGAAACACGGATTCAAAAAATTCAAACTGCTTTTCAATCATCAGAAAATATTACAGAATCATCATACTCCCTGTTTGATAATGTCCAAAATTCCTTAAACGATCTTAAAAAAGAAAGAGAAATTTTAAATTCCAGAATTTGTGAAAACCTTGCAAAAAATGGTTCCCTTCGAAAAAAAGATTACAATACGATGATGTCAGGCATCCTCGGCTTACTCAACGAAAAGGAAAAAGAAGCTGAAAGACAGTTTTTAATCTTTATTGAAGCTCAGAAAGAGACCGCCCAATCGCTTAAAATTGGCCTGTTAGGAATTAAAGATATTCCCTCGGAGGATACCAGCGAAAAAATTACTGATATTAAAGAACAACTTTCTCAGATTTCAAAAAAGCAGGAAAAAAGAAAGGAAATGGTAATGAAAACTTTCACCGATTTTCAGCAAATGAATAACAGAGTGATGGAATGCCTGGAAACCTTGTTGGAAAAAGGCAATAACATCATGATACAGGATATAAAAAAAGTTATAGATCAAATAAATAAAGAGATCAATTAAATCGAATAAAAATAGGAGATAAAAAAATGGGACTAACATCAGAAATGAAAAATTTGAGCGAAGAAATACTTGCTTCATTCAAAAACCGGATCAAAGAAAATGAAGAACTTGTAAACGAAGTGCAAAAAACCCTTAATGGATTCCAGAAGGACCATCAGGATATGGCAGCAGCCTTAAGAGCAGGCCTCGACAAGGGTGAAAAAACCCGGTTGAAAGAAGCTGATATTCTTATGAAAAAAATGATCAAAGAACATAAGGAGATAACAGCAGCTTTAACTGCAAAACTTGACAATGACGAAAAAACCAGGATGAAGGAATTTGTTGCCCTTATGAAAAGCATAAACGAAAAAATTTCAGGGATTTTCACATACACCGATGATTTGCTCGCAAAGTTTGATAAGGAACATCTGGAAATGTCGGTTGAGCTGAGAAAAAATCTTTCTGATGGAGAAGTAGAAAGGATTAAGGAATTTGTTGCACTTATGAAAAGCATCAACGAGGACATTTCGGGCATTTTTACTTACACCCATGATTTGCTCGAAAAAAGCGAAGCAGAAAGGCTTCAGGAATTTGCTATCCTTATCAAAAGCATCAGCGAAGAGGTTTTAAGGATTTTTGCCTACACCCACGATATGCTTGCGAAAGGCGAAGTTGCCAGGCTTAAGGAATTTAATGTAGTCATGAAAGGGATTCTCAATGATGTAAAAAACCTCAAAAGAGCTGTTGCCGAATTGCTGGGCGATTTTGCACAAGACAGAGAAGGGGCATCGGCAGCATGGAAAAAGATGTCTGATATACTTGCCCAATTACGGAAAACAGCCATTGCGCCGCCTAAGCAGGCAGTAAAGAAAGAAGTAAAAATGGAAGCTCCGGTTAAAAAAGTCATAGAAACACCGAAAGTTGTCAAGCCTGCGGAAAAAGTTATAGAAACTCCAAAGGTTGCCAAACCTGTTAAAAAAGTAATGGAAACTCCGGTTAAACCACCTGAACCTGTTGTGCCGATGACTTTGGAAGAAAAGATTGTAAACTACATCAACAAACACCCCAAGGGTGTGAAAGTTTCGGAAATGGAAGAACCTCTTGGCGAAACCAGGATGAAGTTAGGATTTATTGCTAAAAAGCTTTTGGAAGATGGTAAAGTTCAAAAGATAGACAACGCCTACTTCAAGGTAAAATAACATCCTGGTACTGAACTGGAGTCGAAGTAATTTATTACTTCGGAGGGTATAATTATTACTTCGGAGGGTATAATTATTTCGACTCCACAATTTTTAATTCATAATTCCATATAGGCCATGACAAAAATATTCAAATGTGCATATTGCAATGGAACGGGAAAGGATCCCTACGATTTACTCTCCTCAATGTCGGGTTGCCAGGTTTGTAACGGCAGAGGGCAGGTTGAAGTTGAGGAACCGCTAAAAGAATGTGTTTTTTGCGCAGGCTCAGGCCAAAATCCGCTTGGTGCAAGAGTGCCTTGTACCGTATGCCATGGGAAAGGAAG
>JABMQB010000095.1 GCA_013203525.1 Mariniphaga sp. | reverse complement strand
GAATAATTTTATAAGAACCATGGCCAACACCATAGAGATAAATGTTATAATAACAGATTCTGATAAAAATTGAGAAATCAGAAATCCCCGGTTTGATCCCGAAGTTTTACGAATGCCAACTTCTTTAGCCCGTTTTGCAGAGCGGGCTGTTGCCAAATTCATAAAATTAATACAGGCAATAGCCATAATAAAAATAGCAATGATTGAAAAAATAATCATATAACTTTTATTTCCTCCGGGTTCGAGATTGGCAGTAGATTTCGACTCAAAGTGGATATCTGTTAATGGCTGAAGATAAAAATCATATTTTGCTCCACCGGCAAGGAAATCATCATATGAAACACCCAGTCCCTGTTTTACCTGCGGACCCACATATTTTCTCACCAAATCCGGAAATTTAGTTTCAATATCCTGCATTGAATACCCTTCTTTTAACACAAGATAAGTATACAGCTGATTATTAATCCATTGAGGATCTTTATCAAGAGGTTGTCCTACAAGGGAAGCTAAAAAATCAGGTTTAAAATGTGAGTTCTGTGGAAAATTCCGGATAACACCTGTGACAACATACTGCTGGTCGTTGTCCCATCTCAGAGATTTTCCAATAGGATTTTCATTGCCAAAATATTTTTGTGCAGTTAATTCTGTTAAAACTACGGAATAAGGTTGAACAAGTGCATCTTCAGCATTTCCTAATATAAATGGAGCTGTAAATACATCAAAAAAATCAGGATCGGTGAAGAACCAATTTGTTTCACTAAAAACGTCTTCTTCATATCTGATAACCGGTTGAGTAAAATTAGCAAAACGAACTGCTGTTTCAACTTCTGGAAATTCTTCTTCAAGTACCTTTGCCAACGGAGGGCAGGTAACCGGTGAATCGAATTCGTTATCACTTAATACAGCAAATAAGTTAACACGATAAATACTTGAAGATTTCTCGTGGTAGCGATCGTAACTCAGCTCCGATTGCACATACAGCATAATCAGGACGGTGGCCGTAATTCCAATGGCTAATCCAACAATATTTATTATCGAATAAAATTTATTTTGTAATAAATTCCGGATGGTTGATTTTAAAAATATCTTAATCATAATGATTTGGATTTATATCCTTTAAATTTGGAATATTCACATACCAATACCTGCACCCGGTTTCTTGAAGCTCCCTAACTAGTATGTCAAATTGCAATTAGTATTTATAGAACAAGGCTAGTACCTTACAGTATTTCAGCCATTTGTGAAACGTTTTCAGTTAATACCTGACCGTCGAACAGATTGATAATCCGATGTGCAAAACCTGCATCGTGCATCGAGTGAGTAACCATAATAATGGTTGTTCCTTCCTTGTTTAATTCGGTAAGAAGATTCATGACTTCAAGGCCGTTTTTCGAATCGAGGTTTCCGGTAGGCTCATCGGCAAGTATTAACTTAGGATTGGCAACTACTGCCCTTCCAATAGCTACACGTTGTTGTTGCCCCCCTGAAAGTTGCTGTGGGAAATGTTTTGCACGGTGCCCTATTTTCATACGTTCGAGCACAGCATTTACCAACTCTTTCCGTTCACTTACTTTTTTCTTTAAGTAAATCAATGGCAATTCAACGTTTTCATAAACTGTCAGTTCGTCGATAAGGTTAAAACTCTGGAATACAAATCCGATATTTCCCTTACGCATCATAGTTCGCTGGCGTTCCTTAAAAGAGCCAACTTCTACCCCATCGAAATAGTACTCACCTTCACTTGGATTATCCAGTAATCCCACAATATTTAACAAGGTTGATTTACCACAACCTGATGGTCCCATTACCGCCACAAATTCGCCGGATTTTACCTCAATGTCTACTTCGTTTAAAGCAAATGTTTCAATTTCCTCAGTCCGGAAGATTTTTGATAGTTTTTCTGTTCTAATCATGTTTCAAAAAATTTATATTTATCTCAAAATATTCTTTAATTCTTATCTATTTTATTATCGAAGTATTAACTTATCATTATCGCCAAACAGGTCGTAACCTGAAGTAATTACCTTCTCTCCTGCTTCCAATCCACTCAGAACTTCATAATATTTTGGGTTCTTTCTTCCAATCCTGATTTCACGTTTGGTAGCAAAATCGCCCGATGGATCGAGTACATAAATCCATTGCCCCCCAGTGCTGTTAAAAAATCCACCCAGGCTAACCAGCAATGATTGCTCTGGCTGTCCCAATTGCAAATTGATATAATAAGTTTGCCCTGTCCGTATATTATCAGGCCGCTCATCAGTAAAGACAAGGTCAATCTGAAATTGTGAATTCCTCACCTCTGGGTAGACTTTTTTCACACTTAAATTAAAAAGACTGTTTTGCCTTTCAAAAGTTGCACTAAGCCTTGCCCTCACCCTGTCGATATAATGTTCATCAATAAGAGCTTCGATTTTATAATCGGTTAAAACATTGATCTGACCAATACGTGTACCACGCCCAATACTCTGCCCAATTTCAGCATCCAACATACCAAGTTGCCCATCGACCGGGGCTTTTACATTCAGGTTGTCAAGCCGTTCGCGAACAAGATCAAGCGTTTGCGTCATTTTTTCCAGTTCCTTTTCAAGCTGATTCATCTCCGTAATCCGGATCATTGAATCATTCTGCATCTTCATTTTATTTATTACTTCAAGCTGAGTAGCATAATCATAATCTTCTTTTGCCAATAGGTAAACTTCCTTTGAAACCAGTTCATCATCATATAATGCTGTCTGTTGTTCGTAATTCCTTTTCTTTTTAATAATATCGAACTGAGAATTAAGTAAAGATCGTCTTGAATCAATCAGTGCATTTTCAAAATTAATTCGGGTAGCACGCAAATAATTCTGTTTTTGAGCCAGGTTCGATTCACTATTCATAATATCCATATATACCGTTCGGTTTTCAAGGACCAGAATTACATCGCCCTTTTTAACTTCAGAGCCCTCTTCGATTAATATTTCTTCCACCCTGCCGCCTTCTTCAGCATCGAGATAAATAATTGCTATTGGTTCAACAGTCCCATTTGTCCGAATGTAATCGTTGAACGCGCCATGTTGTACTTCTTCAATTGTTATTTTATCCTGGTCAACTTTATAAGTCGTAATGTTTGAATCTTTAATAATTTTCACCAGTAAAAAAATAAAGGCAATTCCAACAACTGCATAAACAATATGCTTTGGCCTTATGCCCTTTTTCTTTTCAATTTTTCTATCCATTCCCATATCTTCGTTTCTTTATTTATATGACTACTTTATTCATTAGTGGTTACGAATCCTTTTTTTTCTCTTTATTTTCTACTCTGAATATATCGGTATCCCGATAAAAAAATTTATTGTGCGTTTTTTTAGTTCATATTGAAGCTTGGTACGCAAAACATTGCTTTCGCCTTGTGCCATTAAATTTTTTGAATCATAAAAATCAATCGGGTCAATAAGCCCTTGAGCCAATTTTTTTTCTGCAGCCTGATATGCTATTTTTGATGCTTCCCATTGTTTTACCATTTGACCATATTCAGCAGACAAAGCTGAAAGGTCGTTAAAATTCCTTTCTATTTCCTGAAATATTTGTTGCTTGGCTATATCAACATCTGCTTGCGATTGAAGCAATCCCAGTTTTGCCCTTTTTATTTGAGAACGATTATTCCAACTATAAAAAATTGGAATTCTGAGAGAAACAGAAACACTTTGCGAAGCGTTGTTATTAAACTGATCTTTTAATGGCACCGTATTATTGTCTCCTTTAGCACTTGCATAATTTGTTGAATATCCTCCTGATGCGGTAAGGCTTGGATATAAATAACCTTTTGCTATCGATAAATTCTTTTCAGCTGCTGATTTACGTAAGTTCACCGCTTTAACACCAGGATTCGTTCGTAACGCCTGATTGTAAACAGAATCTTTATCTGTCCCAAAAAGTCCAATTTCATTAATTTCCAAATTCTCATCTAAAACCAACTCTTCAGTTCCAGAATAATTCATATTTTGCCTCAAATTTAGTAATGCACTTGTCAATAAATTTTGTGTTTGAACAACATAAAGTTCTTCAGCTGCCATTCTGGATTCCATTTCAAGCAAATCGCTTTTTGAATTTAATCCGGTATCAAACATTTTCCGGGCCCGTTCCAGATTAAGTTCAGACAACTCCTTTTGTTCAAGCGCAATTTTTAGTAATCCCTTGTAAAACAAAACATCGAAATAATTTGTAAGAACTTGAAATGCAATTTCATTTTTTTGCTGATTGCTTTCCTCTTGCCCAGCTAAGTAATTCAATTTATTGAATGAAATTGCATTAAGTTGTGAAAATCCATTAAACAAATCGACACTTCCTCCGATGGAATAATTGGCAGAAAAAAATTGCCTGTCAACAAAATCATAGGTTGTTGGATCAACTGTCTTACCGAAATATAAACCACTCCCGGCATTTATTCCGGCACTTGGTAGCAAACTCCGAATTGATTGATTATAATTTTCGCGATTTATCTCATTCTGAAGTTTACTTTTTCCCAGGTTTAGGTTATTCTGAACGGCATAATTTACACAATCATAAATAGTCCATGTTTTTTGAGCATTGACATTTGCAGCAATTAACGTGAATAATATCCCCAGAATAAATAATCTTTTTGCCATTTTTTGAATTCTTTGCATATACTACAATGTGCCAAAAAAATGCCATAACTTTTAATTATCTTAAAACCAAATATTTAAACTCACTTTTTTTACCCATTTTTTAAATAGGTGTCAATATTCTTTACAAAATGTGTAAAATATTTTGACACTTTGTTTGATTAAGGCCAAAGGCAGCTTACCTTTGGAATAATAAACAACCTGAAACTTTAATTCCAAAAAAAATGATTAAAGGCAACATCCTGATAGTTGACGATAATAAAAGTATTTTAAGTGCTCTTGAAATTCTTTTACAAGATGACTTCTCAAATATTGATACCATTACAAATCCAAATCTATTACTTTCATTAATTGAAACCAGTGATTATGAGGTTGTACTTTTGGATATGAATTTTTCTGCCGGAGTTAACACGGGTAATGAAGGATTATATTGGTTATCACGCATTAAGGAAATAAAAAAAGAAATCCAGGTGGTTATGCTTACTGCATACGGAGATGTAGAACTTGCAGTTAAAGCATTAAAACAGGGTGCAACCGATTTTATTACAAAACCTTGGGATAATCAAAAGTTAAAATCAACTTTAATAAATGCACATAAGATTTTTCAATCGAAAAAAGAGATTAAAAAACTTAAGCAAAAAGAAAGCGCTTTAAAACAGGAAATTAGCAATGTAAAATATTTCATTGTTACCAAATCGCCGCAAATGATACAAATTATGAACCTTGTACATAAGGTGGCGCAAACCGATGCTAATGTTTTGATAACAGGCGATAATGGAACAGGGAAAGAGTTGGTTGCCCGTGAATTGCACAGATTATCGAAAAGGTCGGGAGAGATTATGGTAACTGTTGATATGGGAGCAATCAGCGAAACACTTTTTGAAAGTGAACTTTTTGGCCATAAAAAAGGCTCATTTACCGATGCCCGGGAAAACCGCACAGGGAAAATTGAAAATGCAAATGGAGGCACTCTTTTCCTTGATGAAATTGGGAACCTGCCAATGCATTTGCAACCCAAACTTTTGTCGGTATTTCAAAATCGTACTGTTACTCCAATTGGATCAAACAAAACTGTTCCGGTTAATATGCGATTAATTTGTGCTACTAACAGGGATCTGGGAAATATGGCTGGTAACGGATTATTCAGAGAGGACCTGTTATATAGAATTAATACCATTCACATCGAAATCCCCCCACTAAATGAAAGAAAAGAAGATATTCTTGCTATCGCGGACTATTTCCTAAATGTTTACAGTAACAAATACCGGAAACCAGGATTGTCAATTAATAACCAGGCACAATCAAAATTAACCGGATATAAATGGCCGGGAAACGTTCGTGAGCTACAACATACAATGGAGAAAGCCGTAATCCTATCAGATAAAAAAACATTGACGCCTGATTGTTTTTTCTTTAAACCCATTATTATCGAACAGGATGAAACTTTTGATGGAACACTGGAAGAAATGGAACAGAGAATGATTACTATGGTCCTCCAAAAAAACAGTACAAACCTATCGGCCGCAGCAGAACAATTAGGAATTACGCGCCAAACACTTTACAATAAAATGAAAAAATATAACCTTTAATAAATTCGGATGGCTTTAAGAAGTTATTATACAAACATTATAGTAAGGGTCTGCCTTTTAGTACTGTGGTCATTAATTATTGGTTGGCTGCTTTTTAACCAACAAACTTATGTTGGTTGTTTTTTTATAGGAATAATCCTTTTTATTCAGGTTTTAGAACTGATTTATTATCTAAACCGAACAAATCGAAAAATTGCTTTTTTCTTTGATGCTATTCGTAATGAAGACTCAACTTTGTTTTTTGCTGAAAAGACCGGAAACAAATCATTAAATGAATTAAATTTTAGTTTAAATAAAGTTAATGACCTTATAAAGGAAATAAAATTTGAACTTCAGGAACAGGAACAATATTTTAAAACAATCCTGGAACACGTATCTATTGGTATTTTAACTTTTAATGAAAAAGGTGTTATTTTTCTTTCAAATACTGCAACAAAAAATCTATTAAACTACGAACATCTCACACATATTAAACAATTATCAAGGATTGACAAAAAATTATATTTGACCTTAAAAGAATTAAAACCCGGAGACATGAAACTTGCCAGTTTTAATAACGGGCAGGAAATAGTCCAGCTTTCATTAAAATCAACGTTGTTCAAAACATCGCAGGAAAATTTACAACTGGTAACTATTCAGGATATTAAGAACGAACTGGAAGCCAAAGAATTGGAGTCATGGATTAAATTAATCAGGGTTTTAACCCATGAAATAATGAATACAATCGCCCCAATTACTTCACTTTCGCAAACAATATTGGGATACTATAAAAATCTGGATGGTAAAACCCCTGATGAAAAAATTATAGACAATACAATCAAAGGGATGGAAGTAATTAACGAACGTGGTATCGGCTTAATCGGATTTGTGGATTCTTACCGGAAGCTTACACGCCTTCCTCAACCCGATAAAAAAACAATCGATCTTGGAGAATTATTCGATAGAATAATTACCCTAATCAACATTGAATCCATAGATACGGGAATAAAAATAAACTGGGAAGTTAATCCTAGGGATCTTGAAGTTTTAGCCGACAGAAAACAAATATCACAGGTATTAATAAACCTGATTAAAAATTCATCAGATGCTCTTAAAAACATAAGTAAAGGTGAAATAATTCTTGAAGGAAAAATTAACGACCGCGGGCGTCCACAAATTTCGGTATCAGATAATGGACCCGGGATACCGGATGAATTAATGGATAAAAT
>JABMQB010000094.1 GCA_013203525.1 Mariniphaga sp. | reverse complement strand
TTTTCTGCCAACGCACTTTTGATTGTGCTAAAACTCAACTCTGTGCTCCAAATATACATGGCCTTTTGTAGCTGCTCCTTTAAATTATTTACTCAGCGATCCGGGTTTCATGTGTTTATAATTGCTTATTTTTAAGGTAACCCATGGAACTCGCTTTAATCATGCTCCTGTGTATCAAATAGCTTTTTGTTATGGCTCGTTTCATCTAATTATAATTTTATATTTTCAACAGTATTCAATGTAACTCACTTATAATAATCTTCTTGTGTGCAGAAATTTTTAGATGCTCGTTTCATGATATATTAATTGCTCGATGTTTTTATTAAATACGCTTTTATTTAATTAGCTTCTTACTCCTTTAAAGTTATAGCCTTAACAAAAGCTTATCGCAAATTTAATTTTAGTTTTTCTTCCAACTCTTTCACCTTATTCTTAAGTTCTTTAATCCTGAATTCCCTTCCTACAAAAAGTTCATTAAATCGTTCAAGTTCCTGGTTTTTTTCTTCCAGTTCTTTGGTCCTTTCTTTTACTAATTCTTCAAGATTTTCGCGGTATTTTAAAAGTTCTTTTTCTGCTTTTTTGCGATTAGTAATGTCATGCAGGAAACATACAAACCGGCCTCCGTCAAAAGATTGATATTTAACACTGATTTCAACGTCTATAATGTTGCCATCCTTGCATCGATGTTGTGTCTCAAAACGATCTTCCCCCTTTTTTAGTATTTTTTTGATACGGGAACCAATTTCAACTTCTGTTTCACTGGCCTCAAAATCGGAAATTTTCATTGTTAATAGTTCCTCCATATTATAACCACTTATCAGTGAATAGGCCATATTTGCTTCAACCAGGTTCCCTTTCATGTCTAATAACCAAAAGCCATCCATGGCAGTTTGCAATATTGTGCGTTGTTGTTCCTCACTTTTCCTTAAAGATTTTTCTGCAAGCTTTCGTTCGGTGATGTCTCGTATTGCAGTAACCCGTATTTCTCCATCTTTACTTTTTATGTCTTTTGCTTCAATTTCTATTGGAAATAAAGTGCCATCCTTTTTTCTCCCTAACACCTCATAAGGGTTAGCGATTTTTTTAACAATGTTCTCCTTAATTTTTGCATGATACTCTTGTGGTACAAGTAGTTTAATCAAATTCTTTCCGATCATTTCTTTTTCTGTATATCCAAATAACCTTGTGAGAGATTCGTTTACATCGATTGCAACTCCATTATTGTGAATTAATATCCCCTCGAAAGTAAGGTTCGAAAGTTTCTTGAACCGTTCTTCGCTATTTTGTAGTTTTTCTTCTGTCAGCTTACGCTCTGTGATATCAGTAATAAATCCTTCAAGATAAAGAAGTTCGCCATCGTCTGAAAATATACCACAGCCTCTTTCCCAAACCCACCTGAGTTTTTTATCTTTTGTGAATATTGGATACTCATATTCGAAAGAGGTTTTATCTTTCAATGCTTTCTGCCACTTAGCCCAAACTTTCTCCTGATAATCAGCATCTATGATATCATTAAATGCTATATTTTTATTGTTTAAAAAATCATCATAAGTGTAAGCTGTAACATTCTCACAACCTGCGCTTATATAATCCATAGTCCAGTTTTTATCATTTTTGCAACGATATGTAAAACCGGGCAGATTATTCAATAATGTTTCGTAGGTGCGTTCTCTGTTATGCAGTACTTCTTCCACTTGCTTGCGCTTGGTGATTTCAAGATTTAATTTTTCATTATTTTCTCTTAATTCTTTTGTTTTCTTTTTAACCTTTTTATCTAACTGAAACTTTTCGGCTTGCAATTCATCTTCTGCTTTTTTTATACGCAGCATAACATTCACCTGAGCCGAGAGTTCCCCTTGGTCAATTGGTTTCGACAAAAATGCATCGGCACCCATATCGAGCCCTTTGATACGGCTTTCCGGGTCGGTTTTTATGGCAGTAATCATTACCACCGGAATATGTTTGGTTAAATCGTTTTCTTTTAATTTTTTGCAAACTGTGTAACCATCCATTCCGGGCATTATAATATCAAGAAGGATTGTGTCGGGTTTTTCTTCGTTTGCAATATCAATCCCTTCTTTTCCCGATAGGGCGGTGAGAATTTTACAACCCGGCAGTTTGATTTTTAACAGTGCTTCAATTGTTGTGAGGTTGTCTTTTTGGTCGTCGATTATGAGTATTTTTTTCATAACAATAGTTTCAAGTTTGAAGTTTCAAGTTTATGGTTGATTTTTATCCTGAAATAATTATTTATACTTTGTTCCAGCATAGTTTGAATTATTTAAATAGTTTATAAACGAACTTATCTTTTTACTTATAAGAATTGTTTTCTCATTTAATTCTTCAAATTTTTCCTGATCGATATATTTTCTGTCAAAAGCTCTACACAATTGTGAACGGGTTTCACCGCATGAACCTTTTGATATTGATAAAAATTGTCTGAATTCTTTTTTCCCATCCCTTTCAAATCCTTCGGCAATATTATCCATAACCGATCCGGAAGAGCCATTTATTTGATCGCTTAGTTTATAATCACTTTTTAAGGATGTTGTTGTCATTATATAATAAATATCATTACATAATTTTCTGGCTAATTGCCATATTTCCAGATCTTCAAATCGTTTAATTGTTACCATTTTTATTAATTTCTTGTTTTTGATTTCTTTTTCAAACCTGAAACCTGAAATTATTCTTTTAAAAACCTGCTAATTTCCGTCAACAAGTTTTCATGGTCAATAGGTTTTGCTACATAGCCATCGGCACCGGTATTAATAATTTTTTCTTTATCACCAGACATAGCCTGGGCAGTTACTGCAATTATCGGGATGTTTTGGGTTTTTTCATCGGCTCTTAGGATTCTGATAATTTGCCGGCCTCCTAATTTGGGTAGCGACATATCGAGGAGAATCAAATCGGGCCGTTGAGACTGTGCAAGCATTAATCCCTCTTCACCATTTATTGCCTCAATAATATTGTATTTCCCGTTTATAATTGCTTTAATGGTTATCATATTATCGGGGTTATCTTCTACAATCAGCACATTTGCCAACGTATTTTCCCATTTTCCCTGCCTCTCTTTTACGTTTATGGTTCCTTCTTTTTGTATTGCCAAAATTTGGTCAGGGATATTGACTTTTTCCTTTACCCCCGGTTTGTTACCCAACATCAATTTAACCTTTAAAAGCAGGCCTTCAATATCAACTTCGCCTTTATATATTAACTGGTGTATATTGTTTGATCTTAATTTTGACAATTCTTTTTGTGAAAGGTTTTTTGCTGTTAGAATTATTACCGGGATAAGTTTTGTGTTTTCGGTACTTCTGAGTTTTTCCAACACTTCAAAACCATCAATATCGGGCATCATTAAGTCGAGAATAATTCCATTGGGAATTGTATTTTGAACATAATCAATAGCCTCTTGCCCGCCACTTGCCACATCCACTATATAATGCTCTCTTTCTAAAACAGTTTTAACCTGTATAATCGCATCAGGGTTGTCTTCAACAATCAGAA
>JABMQB010000967.1 GCA_013203525.1 Mariniphaga sp. | reverse complement strand
CTCCGGTTCCTTCAACACAGTCAATAATACAGTTTTCAGGGCCATTTTCAGACTTAACAGTTATTGCTTTCCCATAGAAATCAAGATACAAATTACCTTCACCGGTATATGTACCGTCAGCAACTTCTACAATATCCCCCGGGTTTGCAGCATCCATCGCTGATTGGATTGTCGGATATTCTGAAGGAACTTTTAATGTTAAATAACAATTGCCAACGGGACGCACTGAAAGTGTTGTTATAATAATGCTATCACAATCGTGATTGGTTTTAAATTCCCTAGTGTATTCCCCTTCAACACTATATCCAAAATAATCTTCCCCTTCACAGATTGTAACATCCTCTTGAATATTATATGAAGGATTTACAGTTAAATAAGTTGTAACAATGCTATCACTGCCAGTTGCAGATGTAAGGGTTCTTTGAAACATTCCGTTCTCAGTATGTCCTTCGTATTCTTCTCCCTGGCAAATTGAAATAAATTCTGAATTTTCACCTGAACTTATTTGTAATTCAACAGCTCCCATATCAATAACTGCATTACCATCACTATTGCCATCATATAAACGAGGATTGCCATTAAAGTCAATTACACCGATATTTAATCCAGTAGTATCAGGAGTACCTGCATCAACACATGGGGAACCAAAGGTTAATGAATAATCATTCCCATAAAACAAGGGATCTCCTGATATATTTCCATCAACTCCTTTTAAGTCAACAATAATAGCTGTTTCACTTGTTGACCCAACCAGATAATTACCGCCTCCATTTTCATATATGTCATTATATAAAATATTAGGAAGGGAGCTACTCCCAACTGTTATTATACCTGTCCCATCAGAAAAAGCAATAATGTTATTTACTATATCAGGAGAAGAATCCTCTATATAAATACCACCTCCTATAGCATCTCCTTCTATTTCAGAATTCCAAACAATTGTATTATTTATTATCGATGGTGAGCTATTTTTGCAATATATGCCACCACCTTTTCTAGCACTATTATTAATAATTATATTATTAGTAACAACTGCCGATGACCATCTAATAGAAATCCCACCACCAAATGCTGAATAACCTTCTTCCCCATTAACACAATTTTTTATAATGTTAGATGTAATTAGTGGATTTGCATCTGAACTGCAATATATCCCTACCTCACAGCTATCAATAACATTGTTTTTTATTGTTGGAGATGAATTGGCATAAGCCCAAATTCCCATTAATGCATTTTTAATAGTAAATCCCTCCACTGTACTTTTACAATCCTCACTGTTAAAAACAAATCCTATGGCCCAGGATCCATTTTCGCAATCAATTATACAATTATCGGGTCCCAATTCAGATTTAATTATAACCGAATCAGCTCCATAACCATTAAAATTAATCTCTTCATTGTACACACCATCCGCCACCAGGATTGTATCACCATTCTGAGCTGCGTTTATTGCCTCTTGTATTGTTAAATATTGGGATGGAACTTTAATAGTTTCTGAAACTACTAAAACAGGACATAAAACTATTATGCCAAATAAAAAATTTCTTATGAATTTCATAATTGGTTAGTTTATGATGTCGATTTGGTTTTTCTTCAAAAATACAGTTCTATTTGTTGATTTTAATGGTTGAACGAGAAGCCGGAATTAAATCCCTGGAACAATATTAAATAAAATATGACAAAAATACATTCATCATTAGGCTTTTTTTTGAAAACAATGTTTTCGAGCCTGAACAAAAAGTCGGTTCAATTTACAAATATTTAAATCCAATCAAAATAAATGTATTTAATTAAATGTATTTTAATTTGATAAGGATATAATTTAGATTTCCTCTACCCCCCAAAGTTTATTAATTGTATTCCAGGGAAGAATATCAGGTTTTTTAAATTTTCGTTTAACATCATTCAATTTTTCACCTCTAACCTCAATTTCATCCAGGCTTCCAGGTTTCATTCCTGATTTTACAGCCCATTCGAATGTTGGGATTTCATCGATTTCAAATCCCATAATACTGGCAGCAACCAAATCAGTTGCCAGTGGGTTTGTACCAGCAATTATCAGGTTCATTTTTACCAGTTCACCTTCCGAAGGTCCATTCCCTTCCATTGCTGTTGAGGCATCGACAACTGTTAATCCCATTTTACTTGCCCTCACCATATCAACAATTTCATAGGCTATTCCAGGCGAACCTTTATCTACAGCCTTATCATGCAAAAATGAACGTACCGAATAATATACACTGCCCGGATAAACACCGATCAAATTTTTCATTCCTAAAGTAACGGTTGCCAGAACATGTGTTTTCATCATGGGCACTGAACATAACAAGTCAGTTTCAGTTACTGATTTATGCACGGTAATTTTATCGAACATTAATCCGTTGGGTACTTCAACATCAACAAGGTTACCAGAATGAAGGTTTATAAGAGGTATCGCAAGTTCCTTTGCTAGTTTTGTATATCCCAATTGGTCAAACACATATTTTTGCATCGGATCCAAAATCTCTGACTTTTTAGTGCGGTATTGTGTATTCCCTTTTAAATTAAATCCCGGAGCAGCCGCCGATCCTTCGCCTATACATACCTCTTTCCCGGCTTTTTTCATTAGTTGTGACTTGTCCTGATATAGGTTTACACTAAAAGTGTAAATTAACACCGCACAAATATCATGGACAAGAAAAAAGAAAACATCAGTAAAGAGGCCATCGTAGCCGAGTATCTAACCGGAACTATAAGTTACCGCGG
>JABMQB010000966.1 GCA_013203525.1 Mariniphaga sp. | reverse complement strand
CAGCTTAGATACTGCAAACCGCACAGGGTCATCTGCATTACCATAAACTGGATCTCCCCCACCAATATGAACCACTAATTTTTCCATATAATTACCCACGATGGCTGTAGCAATACTTTCCTCCCTATCACCCAACACCAATAAAAAATCAGGATCTGTGCGCTCCACTGTTTGGGTTAATCCTTGGATTAGGAGCCCCGTCCCCTTGCTTCTTTGAATGGCTCTATCCGTGGAAAGAAGTGTATCAACTTTGTCGGCAATTTTAAATCCATCTTCAATAATTCTCTGATATGTATTATTATGCTGGTTTGAAAGATGTGCCCCGGATACAACGATTACCAATTCATGATAAGCTTTCTTTAGTTCCGATAAAACCGGATACAAAATATCATAATCAGAGCGTATTCCTGTTGATACAAGAATCTTCATTATTTAGTGCTCATTACTTAACCGCATAAGACAAAACGCTGTCCCACTGAAATCTTTGAATAGAAATTTCATTCAAATCAAAAAACTCTTTGACTGCAAGAGTTTCACCAGGCCACTCACACAAATTAAGCTGATCAAAAACAATGATTCCACCCTTAGGGACTAAATCATAAAACATTTTAAGTGCGTGAAGAGTCGGCCTATAAATATCAAAATCAAGATAAAGCATTGAACAAATCATGTGTTGATTTTCCGTTAAAAACTCTTCTGCTGTGTCAAGAATATTTCCTTTAATTAACTGAATTTTTTCAATATGCCCTAAAGGTCTATTTTGATCTTGAATTTTAATAAGTTCATTTAAATATTCATATATATTTGCCTTTTGCCCGCCATCAAATGAATGTTTTGATGATCCAACGGCCCGATCTTTATCGGATAAACTTTTAAAACCATCGAAGGTATCAAAACCAAATATTTTTCTCTAATGATTTACAGATTCAAATATTGAACTTAAATGATAGAATGAGAATATGTCAAACCCAGTGTATACACCACAGATAATAATCGAACCTTGTATATCAATTATTTTTTTAAATAATTCATACCTACTAATAAACGATGTTATTCTTTGTCTTTCAGAGAAAACTGGAAACGCATCAAATTGTTCTCTTATGTTTAAGGGACAATCTTTTTGGAAATTAAATAATTTGGTGTAGAAGGATTCTTCCTTTTTACTTCTTATCTCATGTTTATTGTCAAGCATTTTAACTCCATAATTATTAAAATAAATCCAAATCTAACATTTGAAAAAAGGTCGGATCAAAATCACTTATTAACCTATTAATCTTTATTACATAATTATTAGATGACATCAATGGATAAAAACCTTCTTTTTTCAGTTTATTTCTTTTTTGCTCTGATGTAAGTAAAATATTTATTCTACTATTCATTGGGAATGTCATTTCTCTATCAATATTTACTATTGAACTAACCGATGAAATTCCAACAATATCAATTTCATTTTCATTATACATTTTCCAGAAAACAATGGAATCCTTATACTTATAATAATAGTATTTATGCAAAGGATTATCTATAATCCTCCACAATAAAAAGTCGGGTTCAATATG
This sequence comes from Mariniphaga sp., assembly GCA_013203525.1. Lineage (GTDB taxonomy): Bacteria > Bacteroidota > Bacteroidia > Bacteroidales > Prolixibacteraceae > JABMQB01. The sequence goes on along the minus strand of JABMQB010000966.1, from coordinate 8,577 downwards.
CCGACTACTTGAGACAATTATATCAAATATTCGATTAAATTTATCTGATTCAAATGTAAAATCATTACTTGGTTCAATTTGTAGCATACTGGAATATAATTTTGCATAACCAAATAATTTTATAAAAAACGGATATGAGTTTTGATTCGGGTAGCCGTATAAAAAATCAAATTCGTTACCAAGACTTTTCTCTAAATAATTATACATTGGAGCAAAAATACCACTATTATTCTTTTTTACAGCCGAACCTACGGTTAAACCGCCATAGTAAGTTTTCCCATTAATTACAAAAGTGTGTTTAATAAAACCTGTATGTCCCACAATCTCTTTACAGTCAGTTATTGCAATACAATTATATAACTTTCCTTTCTGAACGGGGTTATTTAGATATCTCCAATGCAATTCCTTTTCTGAATAAATTTCTCCATAAACATTTAAAAACAGTTCTGAAAGGGACAATATATCATCTTCAGTAGCTATTTTATATCGGATGCTACTCATTCTCTATTGTCAACCAAGCCGGTATCTTTATTCCGATTGATAAATCTTTTGACCAATTATCTTCATTCTTTATGAAACCTATATCTTTATAAAATTCTTTAACTATAGAATTTTTCTTTGTTTCTATATATAATCCATTAATTGACCTAAAACCAAGTGAATGAAAGACATCCATTAAATAACCAATAAATGCTTTTTCGATTTGTCTTCCGATTACACGACAACTCATTAAAAATGTGTCAATATTAATTTCATTATTTCTCTCAAAACCAATGAATACGCCTACAATGCCATAATCACCAATTTTGTCTTTTAGACTTAAATAATAGATATGGGTTTTATTATCATTTTGAAATTTCTTTATATCACTTTCAGTATATCTTTTTGTTGTTAGGTTAAATTGATTGGTTTTCATTGTAAGTTGAGAAACTCTGGAAATCGAAAAAGAATTACATTCATTTACTGAAATTCGAATATTTAAACTTTCATAAAATTCATCAACATTTTCAAATGATTTAAATAATTGTTTTCGAGTAGCCTGCTGTTTGTAATGATCGGTTTTCGCCATATCTTCAGAAGTAATTTTTAAGGAGAAGAAAAAATCCATATCTCTAATTAGTTTCAAATTATTTATACTATTATTTTTATCAAATTGGATAGTAGCTACTTCTGGTAGTAAATGATTAATTGCTCCAATTTCAACAGGATTGTCATCAATAAACACAAAACTATCAGTTCCAATATTTAATTCAGTTGCTATTTCTACCATATTTATATGTTTTTCGTTCCAGTTAATGCGATATGCTGAAAAATCGTCAAGCTTTAGGACTGAATTTGGATGTTTATCAAAAACTGCTTTCACATCATCAAAGTTGTTTTTACTATTTATGGCCAACAGGACACCTGTTTTACTGATTTCCTTAATTATTTTTTGTATTTCTACATATACATTTCCAGGGTAATCAGTGCCGAGCAAAATACCATCTAGATTATCTTCGCCAATAATCCCACCCCACAAGGTGTTATCTAAATCCAAAACTAGACATTTTTTACGTGGGTTAATTAATGCATTACAGTATTGACCAATTTTATAACCCAAATATTTCATAAAATCAGCGCTGTAGGGTATTGAAGCATAATAATACATTTTATCATCATAAACTTTATTTAAACCAAATTCTGATGCGATGTTCATTAAATCAATTATATAAACACCTTCATAATTTTTTGTTAATTCCTTTATTTTTTGGTTGATACTGTAGATTACACCGCTTTGACCATGGTCGATTTGAAAATCATTAATATTTTGTATTAAGAATCTTGGAAGTAGAAAGTTGCAAAAAAATATATTGGTTTTCGTGTTTTCTTTTATACTTGCAACAAGACGATCTATTTTCTTAATAAATGGTTCTATAAGTTTCTCATAATCTGAATTTGTAGATATATAAAACAATTCTGGTAATATATCTTCTAATCTTAAAGATATAAATACAATATCACGGCTAATCGAATAAAAATCGCTTTTTGAATTATAAATTACATTTTCATACTGATTAAAACCTGGAATATAAAATGAAGGGAGTATTCCATTTTTTAACAATTCTATAGCAACAAATGGTTCTAATTGATCAATAGTATATGAACTAAAAAGGGCAATATTTATTTGTTCATTAACATTTTTTTTCTTGTAGTGATTATAGGCTTTATGATAGCTTGTTATGTTCGATTTGTAATTGATTGCTTTAATTTCTTTAATATATTGATTTTCTATCATAAATCTTGCCACCTAATTATTAATAATAAATTCAACCAATTCTTTGTTTTGAGTGTAACCAAATACAATAATTTTATTATCAAACAATATAGCAGGTTGTGGACCCCAAATTATTTTAATTTTTTTATCTGAAATAATTTGATCCAAATAATTTTGATTTTTTACAACAAAGCAAATGTGATGATAACCACCACCTCTCTTTTTCAAGAAATTGTATGTTGTGGCTTTTTTACTGACGGGCTCAATCAACTCTAAATAGATATTATTATTTGTTTTTAGCAGAACAAGATTTGATTGTTGAATTGGATCATAAACCTTTTTTTCAATAGATGTGAAAAAAGAATTTTCTAAATACTTATCTACACTATTTATAACAATACCAAAATGATGAATAATTAAATCTTCCATTTATTCAATCTTACTTTCAACATATATTTCGATTGTATTTAAATCGCTATATAAATATGGGAAATCATCTGGCGGTATATTTATACCAAACTCATTTTCTATTGCGATTATTAAATTCAAGTGATTTAATGAATCCCACTCATCAATTTTATTAATACTAATTTCCGCTTCCATTACATGGTCATTCAAATCAAATAAGTCTACAAATATATTTATTAATCTGGTTTTCAAATTCATTAAATCTCCCCTTTAATTGTTTGATCAATTTTATAATCAATATTTGCTTTTGAACCTATAACATCATCCCATTCCATGGGTGAAATACCATTTCCCGGTCTTTTAACGGTCAAATTATTTTCAGTAAATAATTCGCCTTTTTTTATTGGTTTCCTTGCCACAATAGATTTTCGGGCAATAGGAATATTTTCGGTTTCACTGGGGCTTGGTTTTTTCACACCATCTCCCATTGCTTTTTCAATATTACGAATAGAGTTTACCATTTCTTTCAGCTCATCCGGCTCAAGGCTGGCGGCATGATCCGGACCGGGCAATGTTCTATCCAATGTAAAATGTTTTTCGATTACAGTTGCACCCATGGCAACAGCGGCAACAGGGACTTCAATTCCAAGCGTATGGTCTGAATAACCAATATTTACATCCAATTCATCTCTTATTGTAATCATAGCTTTCAAGTTAACATCTTCCATGGGAGTGGGATATTCGGTGTTGCAATGCAAAATAGTTATTTGCTCTTTTTCTGCACCCGACTCTATCAAGATATTCAACGCATTACGAACTTCACCCAATGTGGACATACCTGTGGACATTATAATTGGTTTCCTCATTTTTCCAATATGACGCAAATAGGGCAAGTTTGTTATTTCACCTGATGGAATTTTAAATATGGGAATATCTAATTCCGCCAATAGATCAATACTATCATGATCAAAAGCTGTAGACAAAAACTTCATATCTTTCTGTTCGCAGTAATTTATTAATTCTTCGTGAGTTTTTCTATCTAACTCCAATTTTTTAATCATTTCAAATTGGGATTCATTTGTATTCGTTAATTCTTTTTGATACTCTGCTTTATCTGCCGTTTGGGTCACCAAAGTTTCTGCTTTGAAAGTCTGAAATTTTACATAATCCGCTCCCGCAACAATAGCGACATCTATCAACCGTTTTGCGGTTTCAATGGAACCATTATGGTTGACTCCAGCTTCAGCAATGATAATTGTTGATTGATTATTCAATTCTTAACAACTTTGTTAGATTCAATATCATTTTTCAAAACTACACCAGCCCCAATTACACAATTTTTCCCAATTGAAATAGCTTGTTTTGTTACTGCGCCACTTCCAATAGATGTTTCATTTCCTACAGAAACTTCACCATTAATGATTGCACCGGTAGCAATATGACAATGATCCCCAATTACTGCATCATGTTCAATGAGTGATTTATTATTTATAATACAATTATTTCCAATTTTCGCATTAGCATTTATAATCACTCCATGCATAATGATAGATCCTTCACCAATTTGAGCATGTTTAGAAACATAGGCATGGGGTGAAATAATAACGGGCAAGGTAAAATCTAATTCTTTTAATAATTGATATAATTTTATTCTAATCTTTGGGGACTTTATTTGTCCTACTGTAATTAAGGCGTTTTTATACTGTTGTCGTAAAACCTTTAAATCATCATCAGTTCCAATTACAGGGTAACCAAGACTCTCATTAGATATACTTTCACCTTTTTCAATCAATCCTGCAATTTCAAATTGATTTTCTTCTTCTAAAACATCTATACAGGAACGCGCATGTCCACCAGCGCCTAATAATAGAATTTTATCCATTTAATACGCTAACAATCTTATTAAGATTTTCATTAGAAAGGTTTGAAGAAGATGGAAGGCATAAACTATTGTCAACCAATTTTTTAGCTTTTTCAACTTTATAATATTGGCAACCTTTGTAAGGTTTCTGTTCATGGTTCAATTTCCATACAGGACGGGTTTGGATGCCATTTTCTTCTAATCTTTTCATTAACACTTCACGGTCTTCATTATAAACTTTGCTATCAATTTGCAATAGATTCAGCCAATGGTTATTATGTGCATAATCCGGCACTTTTGATAAAGATAAACCCGCTATATTTTCAATCGTTGATTGATAAAAATCATATATTTCTTTTTTTCTTTTAAGGATTCCCGGCAATTGTTCTAATTGTGCAACGCCCAATGCAGCTTGTATGTTTGTGAGACGAAAATTATAGCCAATTTCATTATGTACATAACGAATGGGGTCATCCTTTGCTTGAGTCGTAAGATATTTTGCTTTTTCCGACAATGATTCATCACCTGTTAGAATCATCCCACCGCCACCGGTTGTAATAATTTTATTTCCATTAAAAGACAGACAACCCAGTTTTCCAATTGTGCCTGTATGCTTTCCTTTATACTTACCTGCATTATAAAAAGTACCTAGACTTTCACAAGCATCTTCTACGATAGCAATGTTTCTCTCATCACATAACATAACCAGCTTATCTAACCAAACAGCATTGCCCCAGACATGCACTGGAACGATGGCAGAAATTCTTTTATCACTATTTTTGTTATAAGTATAACCATCTTTCAAAACTGTTTCATTGATAATGTATAATATTGTTTTTTTAATATCGAGATTATAGTAATTATCAGCATCCATGAAGATTGGTTCGGCCCCGTTATATCGAATGGCATTCACTGGGGCAATAAAAGTAAGTGTTGGAACTATAACTTCATCGCCCGGTTTTACACCTGCTAACCGAAGGGATACTTGTAGCGCCGACGTGCCATTTACACATGCTATTGCGTGTTTTGCGCCAGTATAGTCAGCAATTTTTTCTTCAAACAGATCTACGTACTTACCCGCAGAAGAAACCCAGTTTGAATCAAGGCATTCCTTGACATATTTCCATTCATTGCCTGAAATCTTTGGATCAGATAGTTGGATAGAATTTTCAGGCATTTACTAACTTTCTTGCCAGTTCCATTGTCGTAAAGGCACCTACTAAATCCTGGCCAGGCCAATCCAGTGTACCAGTTTTAAGCATGTTACGAAACGCTTTTAACTGACCATAAAAACCTGGTTTATACTTTTTATCAAACTCGTTTGGTTCTATATCATACTGTTTAAAATCAATATCTAGCCATTTGCCTTCCTCAAGTGGCTTAAATATTACTGTTACACCTTCGCCATATAGTGTTACGGACCAGCCTCCTGGCGAATACCAATAAGAAGAATAACTGCCTAATGCCCCTGATTCAAACTCCAATGCGGCGACGAACTGATCGCCATTTTTTTCCTTTAGACTTTTTGAAAATGAGTTGATATTTCTAATATTCCCACCAAAAAACCGAAGTAAATCAATCGTATGTGTGCTATTGCCGTAAATCCAATTTTCTCTAATTTCTATCGGGATGCCTCTAGTGACAATTTTCCAAAATCGCTCATGCCCTTCTATAGAAATACCCAGCAAACCACCATTTTTATTGATTATGTCAAGACCCTTATGAAAAATGGAATAGTACCTCCGATTGTAGCCCACCATAGTTTTCGTTTCATACTGATTTGCAAGTTCAACCAGAGTTTTTGTTTGTTCAGGAAGCAGTCCTGGTGGTTTTTCAATGAAAAGTGGAATTTGGTTAGGAATTAAATCTTTGATAACATCATATATCTGGTTTGCCGAAACTAGAATCATTAAGGCATCTAACGAACATTTTTTAATCAAACTTTCAATGTTTTCATAAACATTTTCGACTTGAAAAGATTTTGTTATTTCTTTTGCTTTTGAAATAGTCCTGGACGTCAAACCTACAACACTAACACCATCCAATGCCTGAATGACTTTCAGATGTTCCATGGCAATGTTCCCAGCACCAATAATACCGAGGCGAATATCAGACATGATACTGCTCAGGTTTATAAAGATTATTGTTGTTTTTGAACCATTTTATGGTTTGTGCTAACCCATTTCCCAAATCATAACTAGGTTTCCACATCGATCCATTCAAAAGTTTTTTATTATTACACACCAAACGATCTACCTCGCTGCTTTCTGGTCTGATTCGCTCACCATCGGTAGTAATTGGAACACTTACATTCATAATTTTCATGATTTTTTGAGCTAATGCACCAATGGAGATTTCAGAATTCATGCCAATATTAATAGCTTCTCCAAAAAAAGAATTTGATTTATAGATTTCCAAAAATCCTTCACAGGTATCGTTAACGAATGTCAAATCCCGGGTGGGAGTCATTGAACCCAATTTGATTTCTTTTAAATTAGAATCGCATTGAGATATAATAGTTGGTATTATAGCTCTTGAAGATTGGCGGGGACCATAGGTATTAAATGGACGCACAATTTTAACGGGCAGCTCAAACGATCTATAGTAACTAATGGCAAGCTGGTCTGCGGCGATTTTAGATGCGGAATATGGTGATTGACCTACCATTTGATGGCTTTCATCAATAGGAGCGTATTGCGCTGTGCCGTAAGTTTCACTGGTGGAAGTTATCAATACCTGCTCTAACTTCAAATTTTTTGCTGCTTCTAGTACGTTGTATGTGCCCTCAACGTTGGTGCGGATATATGCTAGGGGTGAAATATAAGAATAAGGGATGCCGATGAGTGCGGCCAAATGAAATACTGCGCTGCACCCTGCCATGGCCTTATAAACCGAATCATAGTCGCGGATATCCCCTAGAATAACACTAAAAATATTTTTGTACTTGGATTCTTCAAGCCAACCCCAATTGTTGTTTGGATTATAACGGTCAAAAGCAACGACATTAAAGCCTTTATTCACACATAATTCAACTAGGTGTGAGCCAATGAAGCCAGTTGCACCAGTGATTAATATTTTATTTGTCATACATCACATTATTATAGCCATTAAGAATTATTTGTTAAATACCAATGGTAAGATATTGTAAGACCCTCAACAAGTTTAACTGTATTTTTCCAACCAATTTTATTAAGTATTTTTACATCAAGTAATTTCCGGGGTGTCCCATCTGGCTTGCTGATATCGAAAACAATCTCTCCATGGAAGCCAACAACTTTGGCAATAGATTTGGCTAATTCACCTATTGTCACATCCACGCCACTTCCAATATTAATATGAGAAAGACCATTGCGGTATAACTCTTCAGCCTCAACGTGTTCCATCAAAAAAACACAGCCATCCGCCATATCGTCTATATAGAGGAATTCTCTTCTAGGCTTTCCTGTACCCCAGACTTCGACAGTAGTAGCGTCGAAAATTTTAGCTTCATGGAATTTCCGTATTAAAGCGGGAATTACATGAGAATTGTTTAAATCAAAATTATCCCGGGGACCATATAAGTTAGAAGGCATAACAGAAATAAAATTCGATCCGTATTGCCGGTAATAGTTTTCACACATTTTTATGCCAGCAATTTTCGCGATGGCATAGGGTTCATTTGTCCTTTCAAGAGGACCAGTCATTAAAAATCCTTCTTTAATGGGCTGAGAGCAATCACGAGGGTAAATGCAAGATGACCCCAGAAAGAGAAGTTTTTTAACTCCGCTGATAAAGGCGTAATGAATCAGATTGTTTTGAATCATTAAGTTTTCATATATGAACTGCGCTCGATATGTGTCGTTAGCTAAAATGCCACCAACCTTTGCAGCTGCGTCAATCACATATTCTGGTTTCTCTTTTTCGAAGAAATATTGTACCGTTTTCTGATTGGTTAAATCGTATTCGGGGTAAGGAGTAAATGCAAAATTAGAATAACCTTTTGATTTTAGATTGCGGAGGATGGCAGAGCCTACCATACCAGTGTGACCAGCGATGTAGATTTTAGAATTTTTAT
>JABMQB010000965.1 GCA_013203525.1 Mariniphaga sp. | reverse complement strand
ATATATACCAGAATGACAGCTGAAGATTTTAAAATAAATATCATTCCTTTCTCCCGAAAGCTTTATCCTATGGTTCATAGAATTCTTAAGGATGAAGAAGAAAGCAAGGATGCTATTCAGGATTTGATGTTAAAATTATGGGGACGAAGAAAAGATTTAGATAAATGCGATAACGTTAATGCATATATTATTTCGGTTGCAAAAAATTATTGTTTTGATTTACTAAAAAAGAAACGGCCTACACGAATTGGCGATAAAGAAGAATATAAGATCATTAATCTTCAGTCGGACGAAAAAAGCCTTGAATTAAAAGAAAGCCATGAGCAGGTTCATAGGATAATTTCAAACCTGCCTGATAAATACAGGGAGGTAATCAGAATGAGGGATATTGATGGTTTTTCGTTTGAAGAAATCAGGGAAATGACTGGATTTGAAATACCCTACATTAGGGTGATACTTTCACGGTCGCGGTTAAGGGTAAAAGGTGAGTTATTAAAGATTTACGATTATGAAAAAGGAACAAACAAACAGCTTGTTGAACAAGTATTATAAAGGAGATTCAACACAGAATGAAGAAGCCGTATTAAAAGGGCAGATTCTTGAGGATAATTTGGATTCTCCAGAGCTGGATGCATTTGGTTATTACGCAGAAGAGGGAAGTATCCCCGCCGATCTTGAAGAGGATATCTTTAATACAATTCGTAATAAAGAGAAACAAAGAAAAAGAATTACCCGGAGTTTGTTCAGTATAACTTCTATAGCTGCTTCGATAGTAATTGTTTTAAGTGTTTATCTTGACTCCAGGAATAAAAAATACCAGGAACTTGAAAACAGTTTTTTTGTAATGGAGCAGGCTATGTATCAGGTCTCTGAAACAATTCACCCACAGGAACAGGAAGAAATGCTTGTGCTTTGGGTTGATGATGAAATGGAAATAATAATCAATTAAATAAAATACCATGAAAAAATTAATAGTTTTAATAATTGCAGTATTAGTATTAACTCCTGTTTTTTCGCAGGATATGTTTAAGCAGTTAACCGATAAATATTCCGATCAGGATGGATTTAGCGCAACCATGATTACAAACGACATGTTCGATTTGTATCTTAGGAAAAAGAATATTGAAAAGGATTCGCCGGTTTATGAAACATTAAAAAAACTGGATAATGTATTGGTAGCATCACAGAGTAAATTTGGATCGAAAGAAGAAATTGATGTAAAGGGGCTTCATTCTGAAATCCTCAGTAATTACCAGAAAGGAAATTATACACTGTTAAAAACCGAAAAGAAGATGGGTGAGGATATAAAAGTATATCTGAAAAAATCAAACGATAAAGTTAATTCGCTTGCTTTAGTTACGGCTTCATCAACTTCGGTTAACCTGGTTGAGATGAATGGCGATATTGATTTGGCAAGCCTGAGTGAATTGAGTGATGCTTTAAGTATACGTGGACTTGAAAACCTTTATAAAATAAATGGAGGTTCTTCATTTCAGTTTTATGGTGGAACATTTACAGCTCCGGAATATCTTTATAATTATTCACGCGATTTTTTTAACGAGGACCGGTTAATTGAACTGCAGCAACGAATTAAAGAACAAGGCTCTTTAAGTGAAGAACAGGTTGAAAAATATCAGCAGCAAGCTAAAGAAATGGGGCTAAAGCAGGCAGAGATGGCTGAAAAATATCGTCAGATGGCAGAACAGTATGGGCGCAAACCAATTTTTTTAAGCTACCCTGGAGATACAAATACGGTTTATTATATTGATGGGAAAAAGGTTAAGGTCGTCGATATAAAAAATCTTGATAGGGAAAAAATTGATGGGATTGAGGTGAATAAAATGGAGGATGACGAGGGGAATGTGATTTACATTACAACGAAAAAAAAGAAAAAGTAGGCAGAATATAGAACTTTTAGGAAAGACCAGTTTTTAAGGGCTGGTTTTTTATTCTACCGTTACTGATTTAGCTAAATTCCTTGGCTGGTCAACGTTACATCCACGTAAAACAGCAATATGGTATGCCAATAACTGAAGCGGAATTACAGCCAACAAGGGTGCAACCGCTGGATGCGATTTAGGTATTTCCAATACATCATCAACCATTTCTTTTAAACGTTTATCGCCTTCGGTAACCACTGCAATAATATTCCCTTTCCGGGCTTTTACTTCCTGAATATTGCTTACAATTTTTTCGTAATAATCATCCTGTGGAGCAACTACTACAACCGGAAGGTTATCATCGACCAGTGCTATTGGCCCATGTTTCATTTCACCGGCAGCATATCCTTCAGCATGGATATATGAAATTTCTTTGAGTTTTAAAGCACCTTCCAATGCAACCGGGAAAAGGTATCCACGCCCAAGGTAAAGGGCATTTATTGCATTCATATATTTTTTTGCTACCTCTTTAATTTGTGGATGGTTTAAAATAATGGTTTTTACTTTTTCAGGAATAGTTGAAAGCTCACTGATTAAAATGGAATATAGTTCTTCGCCGATAGTATTTTTTTCTTTTGCAAGTTTAAGCGCAAGCATAGTTAAAACAGTAACCTGTGCTGAAAATGCTTTTGTTGAAGCCACTCCAATTTCGACACCGGCATGGGTGTAAACTCCTGCTTTGGTTTCACGTGAAATAGTAGAACCAACAACATTACAAATACCCAGGATTAGTGCCCCTTTTTCTTTTGCCATATTAAGGGCAGCAATTGTATCGGCAGTTTCGCCACTTTGGCTAATCGAAATAACTACATCTTTTTCAGAAAGAATAGGATTCCGGTATCTGAATTCTGAGGCATATTCAACTTCAACCGGAACACGGGCATATTCTTCAATTAAATATTCTCCAATCAGAGCTGCATGCCATGATGTTCCACATCCAATAATAATAATTCTTTCTGCATTTACAATTTGAGGAAGAACATCAATCAGCCCGCCAAGAACAATATCTTGTTGGCCTGGCCTTAGCCTGCCTCTGAATGTATCAGCAATTGTTTGGGGTTGTTCGAAAATTTCTTTGAGCATAAAATGTTCAAAGTCGCCTTTATCCAATTCTCCGATTTCAAGGTTAAGTTGCTGAATTTTTACTGATACCGGATTATTTTCAATATTTTTTAGTGTAAAACTTTCTTTTTCTATAATTACTAAATCGAAATCATTCAGATATACAACATGCTCAGTGTATTCCACAATTGGGCTGGCATCGGAAGCAATAAAATATTCACCTTTCCCAATTCCCAAAACCAATGGGCTACCTTTCCGCGCTGCAATCAGTTTATTTTGTTCGTCATTCGAAATTACAACTATGCCATATGCACCAACAACTTTTGAAAGAGCCAGCCTGACAGCATATTCAGCTGTTATTTCAGAATCCTGTTCATAAAAATATTCTATAAGGTTTGCCAATACTTCAGTATCAGTATCAGAAGAAAAAGTATATCCTTTTTTAAGAAGGTCATTTTTTAGGTCGGCATAATTCTCAATTATTCCATTATGCACAATTGAGAATTTATTTTTCATCGAGGAGTGTGGATGGGCGTTGGTATCATTGGGTTCGCCATGAGTTGCCCATCGGGTGTGCCCAATTCCAATCGAACCATTAATGTCTTTGTCAGCAACATACGCTTCAAGGTCGCTAACCTTTCCTTTTTGTTTATAAAGGTTGATACCATTATTACACAAAGCCAACCCTGTTGAATCGTACCCTCTGTATTCAAGCCTTTTTAATCCTTTAATTAAAATAGGATACACATCTTTATCGCCAATATAACCAACTATTCCACACATAAATAACAGGCATTTGGGTTTCTTGAAAAATTACTGTAATACTTTTGAATACGCAATTGAAAGTGTTATTCCATTCGCTTCTCCACCTCCTTTAAGTATTACCCTTTTAAATTCACCGGTTTTATTTGCTGTGCTTAAGTAAAAACCGTTGTTATTAAATTTCCCTTTAATCACTTCCTGCATATGCTGAGCAATATTAAAACGATAGGTGTAATCAGATGTGTTTAAACTTCCACCATAATAATAAGAACTGAATGAATAATCTTTTGGGAGGAATTCCTGCCCATCATCATCGATAATTGTTAGTAGCAATTGGTTTGGAGGTGCATATTTTAAAATATCAGTGGCAATAGTATCTATTTGAAAAACCAATTCTGCTT
>JABMQB010000964.1 GCA_013203525.1 Mariniphaga sp. | reverse complement strand
ATTTGATGAAGTAACAAAGGGATATGAACCAAAATCGATATCGAGCAGTGTTCCCTGCGCACCTTCTGCCAAAACTGATTTACCATTATTGAGCCCATTATTAATAAGATGCTCGCTGTCGACCAGATTAAAGGATCTTAATAAATCAATTCCTTCAAACCAATCTTTTTCGCAACTATTAAATAGCTCTTCATAATCAAAACCATATAGTTTTTCAAGTACGACTTTATGTTTCTCAATCCGTGATGAATATTTTTCCTGAAATCCCGCAACAATATCTCCTACCCGTAATCCTTCACGGCCAATTTTATCGCGGTATGTAGGGCCAATGCCTTTCAGTGTAGAACCAATCTTAGTTTTACCTTTTGCTTCTTCTGAAGCTGCATCAAGTAAACGATGAGTTGGAAGGATTAAGTGAGCTTTTTTGGAAATGTATAAGTTTTTGGAAATATCAAATCCTTTGTCTTTCAGGTTATCAATTTCTTTTTTAAAAACTATCGGATCGATCACAACTCCATTCCCGATAACATTTATTTTATTTTCCCTGAAAATGCCTGACGGTATAGTGTGAAGTACTTGTTTCATATTATTAAATTCAAGAGTATGCCCTGCATTTGGACCACCCTGAAACCTTGCAATAATATCGTATTTTGGTGTTAATACGTCTACAATTTTTCCCTTACCTTCATCACCCCACTGGAGCCCTAATAAAACATCAACTTTCATTCCTATAACTGTTTGTTATTACGAGATTGAATTCATAAAAATTACTAAAACTATTCAATGTTGATTAAAATTCCGATTGTAAAAGACAATATCTTTTGGTTTTTTCAGACATGGCAAACCATAGAAATTTAAATACTAAAGTATGTTTCTATGGATCAGTTTTTAATCATTTAAAATTACAAATTATTTTTTGGAACAGGGCATAAAAAAATCCTCTTCGTAATGAGGATTATAAAATGATAAAAAATAGATAACAAATATTTTATTACAAATCGTTTTCACCGTATATATACAGCGTATGATGCGATAATTTAAAATTGTGCTGTTTGCATGCATCTTCGATAATTTCCCTTATTCTTGGATCATAAAATTCGACTACATCTCCTGTAGTTACATCAATCAGGTGATCGTGCTGAAGGATTGCATAAGCTTTTTCAAATTGTGCAATATTTTTCCCAAACTGATGTTTTACCACTAGTTTACACTCTAATAACAAGTCAATTGTATTATACAAAGTTGCCCTGCTAACCCTGTAGTTTTTATTTTTCATTGAGATGTAAAGCGACTCGATATCAAAATGCCCTTCGCGTGAATAAATTTCATCAAGAATAGCAAATCTTTCCGGAGTCTTCCTGTGCCCGTTTTTTTCGAGGTATTCTGTGAACATTTTCCTTACCGCCTCTCTGGTCTTTTGCCTATTCATAATTAAACTAATTTTAAATAGGTGTCAAAAATAGAAAATTTTTTGAATTTTTGAGAGCGGTATTTAATTTATTCGGAAATGTTTTCTACCCGTTCAATTTTATCGATGCCTTTTATCTTATTTAATTCGGTAATCAATTTTTGAAGATCTTGCGCATTATGAATATAAATAAATAGGTCTCCTTCAAAAATTCCGTCGTGAGCATCGAACTTAACCGTCCGCATATTTATATTGTGGAGTTTTGAAATTACGTTTGTTACTTCGTTTAAAATACCGACTCTGTCAAAACCATCGATGCGTAATTGGGTAAGGTATGATAATCGTTTAAAGTTTGTCCATTTAGCAGTAATTAACCGGTCGCCATGGCTTGAAATAAATTTTTCAGCTTTTGGGCACTCTCTTTTATGGATAATGATTTGGTCGTTTGCAAGTATATAGCCAATTACATCATCACCAGGAATTGGATTGCAGCATTTGGCAAGAGAATAGGTTTCGCTCCCCTGTTCTTCACGTAAAAGGAAAGGTTTTTTCTTATCAAGTGAAGGGGTATCGCCATCAATAGTCTTTTTCTTTTTGCTAAATGACAATTTCCAATAACGGCTTATCCTGTTTTCCGATTTTTTTCTTACAACATTTTCAATATCGTTCAGATCGATAAATCCCATTCCTACCTGTGAATACAACTGATCTTTATTTGACATGCTGTAATGAGTAGTAATTTTTTTTAATGTATTTGTTGTTGGTGTAATTTTTAATTTTTTCAAGGCAATCTCGACCATTTCTTTCCCAATTTCAAGATGCCTGCTCTTTTCAAGCTTAAAAGCATTTTTAATTTTGGTTCTTGCTTTGGCCGTTGCAATAAATTTCAACCATTCCAGCTGAGGTTTTTGTATTTCAGATGTTAGTATTTCAACCTGGTCTCCACTGTTTAAAACATGGCTGGCAGGCTTTAATTTATGATTTACTTTTGCTCCGATGCATTTATTGCCTAAATCGGTGTGTATTTCATAAGCAAAATCAAGGACGGTAGCATTTATTGGCAGATTGAACATTTCACCTTTCGGTGAAAAAACAGCAATTTCAGAGGCAAAAAGATTGAGTTTAAATTCATCAAGAAATTCATATGCATCTGAATCAGGATTTTGTAGTATTTCCCTTATTTTCTCCAGCCATTTTTCCAATTCCTTTTCCTGCCAGTTAAGTCCTTTGTATTTATAATGTGCTGCAAATCCAAATTCAGCAATCTGCTCCATCCTTTCCGAACGGATCTGGACTTCAACCCATTTACCCTGAGGTCCCATAACTGTTACATGAAGTGATTCATAGCCATTTACTTTAGGCATTGTAATCCAGTCTCTGATCCGGTCAGGTTTGGGTTTATAAATATCGGTTAGAATAGAAAGTATATCAAAACATTGCCGTTT
>JABMQB010000963.1 GCA_013203525.1 Mariniphaga sp. | reverse complement strand
GAGTATTATAATATCCTTTATTTCTGAAAAACTGTTTTAACTGGCTATTTGATCTTTGCGTAAGTAATTCATTATAAATTACCGGTTCTTCTCCTATCCTTTTAAACCAGTCATTGGTTTTTTTCTTTGATGACAAATTATATAACCAAAGATGAAACTTAAAAAATCCTAATATTCTCAGATTTTCTTTTTGCCTGATATAAGAATCAACATTTTCTTTTTCAACAGTTTTATCATCTACCTTAATCTCAGTTTTATTAAGAAGATAAGAATCATCGGGCACATATTTTACCGGTGAACATGAAGCAACATAAATCATCAAAATTGCTAACAAAAAATTTCTATATGTTTTTTTTATAAGGTACAACTGATCTTTTCCTAAATTTAACCAAGTGTTTTCTGAAGAAAAAATAACTTTATAATTATTATTACAAAATATGCCTTTTTTTAGAAATGATCAGCAAAAATAAAATAAAACTCATTAAATCGTTATCACAAAAAAAATACCGGGTAAAGGAGAACTTGTTTCTTGCTGAAGGGAATAAAATTACCAGGGATTTTCTAATGTCTGATTTTAGGATTCATTTAATAATTTGTACTGATGATTTTTATAAGTCAATTCAAAAATATATATCAGGTAATGTTGAATTATTAATCGCTTCTCAAGAGGATATTCACAAATGCAGCCTTCAAAAAAGCCCTCAGGAAGCTTTAATCCTGTGTGAAATTCCGAAAAGAAATTTTAATTATGACATTTTAAATAATGATATCATACTTTGCCTTGATGGCATTCAGGATCCAGGAAATTTTGGCACTATCATTCGCATTGCCGATTGGTTTGGCATTAAAACAATTTGTGCATCAAAAAATACAGCCGATGTATTTAACCCAAAAGTAGTGCAAGCATCTATGGGTTCGATTTTAAATGTAAAGACTTATTACACTGATTTACCGGGAATAATTAAAAAAGCGAACCTGGAAAATATTCCAACGTATGGTACTTTTTTAAATGGCAAAAATATTTATACTGAACAATTACCTGAAAATGGAATAATCGTAATGGGTAATGAAGGGAACGGTATTTCAAAGGATTTGGAACTGATAATTAAAAACAGGTTACATATTCCTTCGATAGAAACAGTTCATGGAAAATCAACAAATTCTTTAAATGTGTCAATTGCAACAGCCATAATTTGTTCGGAATTCAGGAGAGTAAAACTTCAGGGTTACTCAAAATGAAAACTTAAAGTAAATATATTTGAGGTCAACCTATCGATAGATTCAGTATAATATTGTCTTTGGGTCCTATCAGGCGCTTGTCCCAATTGATTATTTAACCCAATACTTACTTTAGCTTCAACCGAAAAACGGAAAAACAACATGAATGTATCCCAACCTGCTCCAAGTTCGGCATATAAGCCACCTTTCTTCAAACGTACCAGATCCTCTTTGGCGGTCCTCGAAATATCCTGCCGATAAGCAACTCCGAATATCACATACGGCCGGTTATTATTTATCCTTAAGGCCTTGTATTTTATCAGTAATGGGAAATCAAGAAAAGTTGATTTTATAGAATATTCATAATTATTATTAACATAAATTTCGTTCACATCAATAATAGGTACATTATATATTAACCTTCGCTCGCCAAAAGATAATCCTGGCATAAACCTCAGATTGAGGTCTCGGGTAAGCCTTAGGCTTGTTATAATGCCAACTGTAAAACCCGCAACATTTCTGCTTATTTCCGACCTTATTGTATCATTGGGTCCAACCTGAATCTGGTCTCCCGTCCATTGTTTAAGGGAAAAATCAGGATTTGAACCAATTGGAGTGTAATGTTGCACACCAAAATCGAGTGTATTAATTCCTAATGTAAAACCAAAATGCAGCCTTTTTTCATCGAAGGTTGTTAAGTAATTTACTTTTGTTCGTTGAGCAAACCCAGCGAGTAATATTACTGAAAAAATTATAGTCAATATGCTTTTTCTCACAATCTGAGACACAATTGTTTTACTGTTCAAAACAACAATATTATGAAATTATTGTACATTTTAATCCAATTAATTAAAAAGATTTATGTTTATGCCCGATATAAATTGTTGCGATACCGAAAGTAAGTGGTACCGATTGAATATTTACATAACCTACTTCTGCTAAAATCTTTTCAAATAGTTTCCCCGATGGGAATTCTCCTACAGAATCATACAGATATAAATACGCCGATTTGTCTTTTGATATTAAACGGCCAATCAATGGTAAAATTCGTTTGAAATAGAAATTATATATTAGTTTAAAAAATCCAGATTCAGGTTTCGAGAATTCCAATATAAAAAAACATCCCCCTTCCTGTAACACTCTTAATACTTCGGAAAGCCCGGTATTTAGCGACTCAAAATTCCTGACACCAAAACCAGCAATGGCAGCATTAAAAGTATTATTTTCGAAAGGCAGGTTTTCAGAATCAGCAAGTTGTAAATCAATTATTCCACTTAATCCTTTTTTCTGAACTTTTACCTTCCCTATTTTTAACATACCTTCCGAAATATCAATCCCAATAATTTTTTTTGGTTTTATTTTACTTGCTGAAATAGCAAAATCGGCGGTACCTGTGGCAACATCAAGAATAATTTCAGGTGAATATTTTTTTAATAATTTAATTGTTTTCCGCCGCCAATATTTATCAATTTGAAATGATAAGGCATGGTTTAGAAAATCATATCTTGCCGAAATATTGTTAAACATTTCAGCAACCTGTTTCTTTTTCGGATTATCAGAGTTTTTATACGGAACAACCATTAAGCTCCTAAAGCATTTTGTCGGTATAACCGAATGATTCATCATCGATACGGATTTCACCCTTTGTAACATGCCCTACTGTAAAAAACGGCACCTTCATATCAGAAAGAGCATCTACAAAATCATCTTCTTTTTCCGGATCAACATCCACTACAATACGGCCCATAGCTTCCCCAAAAAGAAAAGCATCTTTTCTGATTTCTGCATCAGTAGTAATATCAAATCCCAGGCTATTCGGTATGCCTGCACGCAACAATGTAAAAAATAATCCACCTTTACCAACTGGGCTAGCACTGCTTATTAATTGATTTTCATGTAAAGTTTTAAGAACTTTATGAATTTCAACTTCAGAATCAATATTAAAAACCGGGAGTGAGGAACAACTTATATTATGATAAAATTCCAGATACTCAGAAAATGCAATATCATTCTGCGACCTTCCGATCATGAAAATATTATTTCCTTTTCTTTTAAATTTATGACTTGTCAAGCTTTCTTTGCGATCAATAGCAGCCATGATGCTGATTATTATTGTAGGAGGTACTGGGTCGTGGCCAAAAAAGTGGTCGAATCTTATTTTGCGATCCGAAACATTTATACCAAACCTTGAAGTTGCATTTTCAAGTCCCTGTTTTGCACCTGAGGCAATCATATGCCCATTCGGATCAGCAAAATCTAAATGATAAAGGAAGGCACTAACGGTAACAGGATTGGCTCCAAAGCACAACATTTTTCTTATGGCCCTTGACACCAGTATTTCAACAGCCTTTTTAGGATCATCTTGCAGATGATGATGAAATGCATGGGTGCTCATTGCCAAATTCTGGCCTGTGCTTTCAAGCTTAAATATTCCTGTTTCATCGGTATCGCTGTCACCAATTAATTCAGGTGAAATCCCCAAATCACTGAAATCATTAAAATAATTAATCGATGCAAGGTTTGGATTTACCATTAACGAATATATAACATCAGCAATATTTTCCGGTTCCGGAACCATATCTATTGTAAATACCTCTTCGGCAGTTGTTTTCTCTTTCATAAACTCAATAAATTACATTATTTAGATCAAACAAAAATAATTAAGTGTTGCTTTATTCCATAATAAATGTGGTTTTTTTTAACTTCGGAACAGATTTCAAATATTCTCAAGTGATGAAAAAAATTGCTTTAATTACCGGAGCAAGCTCAGGAATCGAAAAAACTACGGCACTAATCCTGGCTAAAAACAAATACAATATTATTATCACCGGGCGTAGACAAAAAAGATTAGATAATTTAAAGGATCAGATAATAAAGAAATCAAATTCAAATATTTACAGCCTTAATTTTGATATACGTAACCAAATAGAAACAGAAAATGCTATCGATTCATTACCTCAGCAGTGGAAAGAAATTGATATCCTGGTTAATAATGCCGGTTTAGCTGTTGGATTAAATACAATTCAGGAAGGAATTATTGATGATTGGGAAAGAATGATCGACACAAATATTAAAGGATTGCTTTACAT
>JABMQB010000962.1 GCA_013203525.1 Mariniphaga sp. | reverse complement strand
TTGATAATAAATAATGTACGTAAGCTAATATGCAACAAGTCGCAAATTTCAACAGAAAACATTTATTACATACGGTAAGAAAATACGGAAATCAACCATATCGTATCGGACTTTTGCATGGAGGTCCGGGAGCATCCGGAGAAATGAAACCTGTTGCGGAAAGATTATCTGACGATTATGGAATACTGGAATTATTACAGACAAAAAAATCAGTTAACGGACAAATAGAAGAACTTCATCAACAACTGACTTCCACAGCGGATTTGCCGGTAATATTAATTGGTCATTCTTGGGGAGCATGGCTCGGATTTTTATTTACAAACAGATACCCAAAGTTGGTAAGCAAACTGATTTTGATAGGAGCCGGCTCTTTTGTCAACAAGTATAATTCAGATTTAATGACTGTTCGCCTTGACAGGTTAAACCATGCTGATAAGAATGAAGCACAGGGATTAATACAAAAGATTAATTCGGGCGATACGGACATTGAAGCCTTAAAACGTTTTGGCGAGTTAATGACAATTGCCGACTCATACGATTACCAGCCGGTTGAAAACGAAACGATTGATTTGGACATGGATATTTTTCAATCTGTTTGGCAAGAGGCTTCAAAACTTCGAGACAGCAATGATTTGATAAATTTATCGGATAAGATTACGTGCCCTGTTGTTGCGATTCATGGCGATTATGATACTCATCCGATTGAAGGAGTTGAAAAACCTCTATCTGAGCGATTACCTGATTTTAAAATGATTCGATTAGAAAAATGCGGACATACACCATGGAAAGAGCGATTTGCCCAGAAAGAATTTTATGAGAAATTAAGAAAAGAACTTTAATTTGAAACGATATAAATTTAAGGAATATGGATTTAATCGTAAAAAATGCATACGGCACGAACTTAGTCTGTTTGGATTTAATTTTTAAACCTTAGTAGAAATAAAATAAAAAAATAAGGTTAAAAAGAAAACAACCTATCGTGTGAACTATAACACAACAGATTTAAGTAATTAACTTTTTTGCCAACAAGTAATTAACTTTTTTGTATTTTTAACTAATAACCAATTTAGTCTAGTTTTATGAGGGCTAAACCATGGAATCTAAATTTGATAATTAGAATATATCCAACATTCATTTTAGAATTACACACTTCATTTCATCCGTATTATTCAACAGTTCGGTAAAACTTTTTTTTATTCAGCGATACATTGAGTCAAATTTGCAGAAAAATAATCATTGCAAATTTATTCTTTATGAAAAGATATTTATTCCGGGTAGTAATTTTTCTTACAAGTATAAACCTGTTTTCTCAAACAACAATTTCAGGGCTGGTAAAAGATGATAAAGGAGAACCATTACCAGGTGCAAATATTTATATTGAAGGAACCTATGATGGTGTATCGAGTGATACTGATGGAAAATTCAGTTTTAAAACTACTGAAAAAGGCAAATTTGTTCTGAAGGTTGAATATGTTGGTTTTGACTCCTTTTCAAAAGAGATTAATTTAAATAATGGGAATATTGAATTAGAAATAATTCTTAAGGAAACCTTTAACCTGTTAAATGCAGTTACTATTACAGCCGGAACTTTCGAAGCAAGTGATAAGAAAAAATCAGTAGTTCTTAGTCCTGTTGATATGGTGACAACTGCCGGCACAAGAGGTGATATTTATGGAGCCTTGCAAACCCTTCCCGGTATAACAACAAATGGCGAGTCAGGAAAATTATTTGTAAAAGGGGGAAACAGTGATGAATCAAAAACATTTATTGACGGCACTTTGGTTTATGTTCCTTATAATTCCACTGCACCAAATACTTCAACCCGAGGCAGATTTAATCCGTTTATGTTTGATGGAACCATTTTCAGTTCGGGAGGATACTCGGCTGAATATGGTCAGGCTTTGTCGTCAGTATTAATTCTTAACACAACTACACTTCCGGTAGAAGATCAGTTACACATTTCATTAATGTCAATAGGTGGTGAAATTGCAGGTACTAAAGTCTGGAAAAACGGTGGAATAACCGGATCTTTTGCTTATAATAATTTAGAACCATATATGTCGGTTGTTCCTCAGAATTACGATTGGAACAAACCTCCTGAATCAATAGATGGAGCCATAAACATTCAACAAAAAACAGGGAAAACCGGAAAGTTTAAACTGTATTCATCAATAAATAAATCAAAGTTTTCATTAAAGCGATTGGATTTTAATAAAATGAATGAAATGATAAATTATGATTTAACAAATAATAATTTCTTTGTAAATGCCTCATGGAGAGGTCTTCTGTCAAAAAAATGGAGTTTAAAAACCGGTGCTTCTTTTACAAATAATATTGATGATGTTTTTTTTAATAATAATCATTATACAGAATCTTTAAAAGGTAGCCATATTAAATCAGTCTTCTTACATGAGATGAATAAAAAAGTTTTTCCGGTTTTGGGAGTTTTAAACCATGTCTAGAATTTCGTGGCTTCCGAATGTCAGGAACTTTTGGGGTGGTAATTTTTTTCATGTCAGGCCACCTTCCTGCTGATAGCCGTGTCACCAACTTGGTTTCCAAACATCGTCCAGCCC
>JABMQB010000961.1 GCA_013203525.1 Mariniphaga sp. | reverse complement strand
TGCACCCTCTGGAAATATTTCATGCACACAGCTATTTTACATGCCCGGAAATTTGTATTTTACGAATTTATCCAGAGCTTTCAAATAGTGTGCGCTCATGCTGGGTACACACAGGCGGTAAAAAACATTGCGCGGATAGTGCTATATTTGAACGATATAACATTTAAACAACGGCTTAGCGGGTTGATAAGTATGTGCTCCGAAATGCGCAACGATTTCTTACCGCCAAACCGTTATACACAAACAAAAGATCAACTGAGAAAAAATAATATATGAACTTAGCAGTTGCCCAATTTCAACCAAAAGATGGAGATAAAATTTATAACTTATCAATAATCCGGAATCTTGCAAAAAAGGCAAAATCCAAAGGTGCAGATTTGATCAGTTTTCACGAAATGTCGATTACCGCCTATACCTTTACAAAGGATTTGAGTATCGAACAATTAAGCAACTTGGCGGAGGAAGTTCCGAATGGAAAAAGCACGATAGAATTGATAAATATTTCCAAAGAATTCAATATTCCGATATTGGCTGGCCTTGTTGAAAAAAAGGACGATAAAATTTTCAATACTTATATATGCGTTACGAAGGATGGCATAGTCGCCAGGTATAGAAAAATACACCCTTTTATAAACAAATATATATCAGCCGGGAACGAATATTGCGTTTTCGACCTACTTGGGTGGAAATGTGGAATCCTAATCTGTTATGACAACAATGTAATTGAAAATGTAAGAACTACAAGCCTTTTAGGAGCTGAACTTATTTTTGCACCCCATGTAACGGGTTGTACCCCATCCTCAATGCCTGGACGAGATTACGTGGATGACAAATTTTGGCAAAATCGTAATATCGATCCTGTTTCTTTGCGTAAGGAGTTTGATGGTCCCAAAGGTAGGGGTTGGCTAATGCGTTGGCTACCTGCGAGAGCATATGATAATGGAGTTTACTATGCATTTACCAATCCGATTGGTTATGATGGCAAACACTTAAAAAATGGAAATTCGATGATAATCGATCCATACGGTGAAGTATTATCCGAAATAAAATCTTTTGAAGACGATATAACCGTTTCAAAAATTACAAAAGAAAAAATAAAACTTTCAGGAGGTTGGAGGTATAAAAATGCCAGAAGACCTGAGCTTTATAAGGATATAATAGGTGGAAACCATAAATCGGATACCACACCCATATGGATGAAAAAAAAGGCAACAAAAAACTAAGAAAATAATGAAAAACATAAACTTTAATAATATGTAAATTTAGCTTCTCTAATTTACGCTTCGCTCCAATTTATAGCGGGTGCGGTGGTGTGCGAACAGATGATTCTCGCATCGCCATTCTCCCGATAATTAACGGGACTACCGGACATAACGCTCTCCAATCCCGAAAGCCTTCGGGACACTACAATCCTATAGCTCCACCGTGTAAATAATTGTTTGTTGTATTTTAGTTTTGTTGATAATACTCATCCCAAATCACAGTTTGCCCAGTTTTTGCGGCATGTTTAGCCGTATCCAAAGTTTGTACAACCATTTTATTATTTTTCAGGGATGAAAGGCCGTAAGGATCAATGGAATAATTATTTCTTACTACTTTGGTAAAAAAAGCAAACGAATCATGAATCCCATATGGCAGAGGATTAGCTTTTAAGGAGCCTGCCCTATCCTCTTCGTTTTCCATCACCATCATATCCTCATTATTTTTACAAATAACATAGCCTGTTTTGCCATAAACTTCCATGTCTTTTCTACCAAACGACCAATTCCACGAGGCTTGAATAATAACCTGCGCCTCGGAATATGTTAATATGATGGTTGCTTCATCATCAACCTTTGGATAAATATCAGATTTAATTTGCTGTGTGACACACGAAACAGTTTTAGGTGCTTTTCCTTTCATAAACCAGGTGGCTAAATTAGCCCCATAACAACCAAAATCAATCAATGCCCCTCCCCCATTCAAAACCGGATCGGTCAACCATTCCAAAAATTCCGGGCTGCATCCTATTTCAACAGATCCCTTGTGTCCTGTACGGAATATAATTCTTCATATATCTCCAATCTTCTTTTCTTTGTGTACAATATTATAAGCTTCTGAATTACTTCCATACCACGAAGTTTCATAATTGGTTATCAGATGAATATTATGATTGTTTGCCAATGCAAGCATTTTTTCAGCATCTTCAATATTTGTAGCTAAAGGTTTTTCAACCATCACATGAATTCCCCTTGGTGCACAAAAC
>JABMQB010000960.1 GCA_013203525.1 Mariniphaga sp. | reverse complement strand
GCTTTTTGTTACTTCAAGCAATGAGAATACTTTCCGGTCATTTATTATTTCAGACATTTAATCTTTTTTCTTTTATATGTCAAATTCAAAATTACGCAAAATAATTTAAAGGATGGAATTATTTCGGCTAAATAATATTTTGATGTGCTGGAGATAAAAATGTATTTCGTTATATCTAAAATACTTTTAATTTTCTTCCTTCGTTAATATTTTCGGTTTTAAAAAGAAAATGATAAAAGTTAGAAAATATTTTAAGCAACAAGCTAAAAGAATATTTGTGATTGTTTTGATCACATCTTTAATTATAATATTGCCTCAAAAGTTTGTTAAAGCTGATGGTGATGATCCAAAA
Source organism: Mariniphaga sp. (assembly GCA_013203525.1). GTDB lineage: Bacteria > Bacteroidota > Bacteroidia > Bacteroidales > Prolixibacteraceae > JABMQB01. The sequence continues at coordinate 2,394 of JABMQB010000960.1, read as the reverse complement.
ACCAAATATACTATCAGCGGATATATCCATGATAAGGAAGCCGGTGAGAACCTGATAGGAGCTACGATATTTGTAAAAGAAATAAAAACCGGTACCAGTTCCAATGTTTATGGTTTTTATTCAATAAGCCTTGAACCGGGAACTTACACACTTATATTTTCATATATCGGCTATGAATCGCAAGAAAAATCATTTGAGTTTAACAGCAACATTACTTATAATGTTAACCTTGCGGTTAAAAAGCAGGAGCTTGAAGAAGTTGTTGTAACAGGAGCAGCCATGAACGAGAATATCACAAGAGCCGAGATGAGCACCATTAAAATGGATGTAAAAACCATCCGGCAGATACCGGCATTGATGGGTGAGGTGGATATCATCAAAGCCATTCTGCTTTTACCGGGGGTTCAGACCATTGCAGAAGGCGGCTCGGGATTTAGTGTCAGAGGCGGAAGCATGGACCAAAATCTTATTCAATTGGATGAAGCAACCGTTTATAACGCTTCTCATCTGATGGGTTTCTTTTCGGTATTTAATAATGATGCAATAAAGGATGTGAAACTTTATAAAGGCGATATTCCAGCATGTTCCGGTGGTCGCCTGTCATCATTACTTGATGTAAGGATGAAGGATGGAAACTCAAGGAAAATATCAGGAACAGGCGGAATTGGCACCATTGCAAGCAGACTGACCCTTGAAGGACCGATAGTTAAAGACAAAGCTTCTTTTATTGTTTCAGGAAGAAGAACCTATGCTGATATTTTTCTTAAATTATTCGGTAATTCTGATGTAAGGGATAACAGGCTTTATTTCTATGATTTAAATGCTAAAGTTAATTATGTGATAAATGAAAACAACAGGGTTTTTATTTCTGCATATTATGGTAAGGATATTTTTAAAAATCCTGATTTTAAAATGGGATGGGGAAACCAAACCTTTACTGCCCGGTGGAATCATCTTTTCTCAAAAAAATTGTTTTCAAACTTTACGTTTGTTTACAGCAAATTTGACTATGAGCTGGGTGTGCCCGAAGGACAGGCCAATTCATTCAGTTGGATATCCAATTTGAAGGATTATGGCGGCAAGGTTGATTTTAATTATTATTTGAACACAAACAACACAATAAGGTTTGGAACGAGTTTAATTTATCACAATTTTATACCCGGCATTGCAAAGGGAATTGGAGAGGAAGCTTTTACTACCGAATATAAAGTTCAGGATAACAATGCACTTGAAACCGGAATCTATGTGAGTAATGAACAGAAAATAGGATCAAGGTTGATATTGAAATATGGTTTAAGGTTTTCTTATTTTGAGAATGTTGGCAAGGCAACCATATACAACTTTGACGGGAATTATGATGTGATTGATTCCACTGTTTATGGTAAGGGAGTGTTTTTCAGTCCGTATTACGGGCTGGAACCGAGGGTGGGCGCTACCTTTGTTTTAAACGAGGTTTCATCTGTAAAAGCAAGTTATGCCCGTACAAGGCAGTATATTCATTTAGCCCGGAATTCCACTGCAGGAACACCACTTGATATTTGGTTTCCATCCTCACCTAATGTTAATCCGCAGATTGCCGACCAGGTTGCTCTTGGTTATTTCAGGAATTTCAAGAAAAATAAAATTGAAGCATCAGTGGAAGCTTACTATAAATACATCAATAATGCCATTGATTTTAAGGATCATGCAGAATTATTACTGAACCAGCAGTTTGAAGGAGAGTTAAGGTTCGGGACAGCATGGGCTTACGGTCTGGAATTTATGGTTAACTATCAAATGAAAAAGGTTTCGGGATGGGTTAGCTATACTTTATCAAAAACAGAAAGAAAGATAAACGGAATAAATGATGGAAATAAGTATCCGGCAACTTATGATAAGCCGAATGATGTTTCTATTGTGTTTAATTATGATGTAAGCAAAAGGGTAACAATCGGGGCAACCTGGGTTTATTCCACAGGCTCCGCCGTTACTTTCCCAACCGGCAGGTTTGAATACGGGAATATAATAATACCCATTTTTAGCGAAAGGAATAGTTACAGAATGCCCGACTATCACAGGCTCGACCTGTCGGTTACTCTGCGAAGTAAAGAGAAGCCCGAAAGAAAATGGTATCACGAATGGAATTTTTCGGTTTATAATGCTTATGGACGGAAAAATCCCTGGGTGATCAATTTCAAGCAGGAACGAAATAATCAGGATGTAACTTATGCAGAGATGATATATCTGTTTGGCATAGTGCCTTCTATTACATTTAATTTTAAGTTTTAATAGAAGATGAAATATTTGGGAAATGGGTATAAGGGAAATAAGGTATAAGGTATAAGATTTTATTACTCTGCGCCTTTGTGCCTCTGCGTTTAAAAAATAAAAAAATGACAAAAAACACATTAATTC
>JABMQB010000959.1 GCA_013203525.1 Mariniphaga sp. | reverse complement strand
TTCTTTGAAAATGAGATTTGGAGAAATAAAGAATTTGAAAATATATTAACTGATAATTTCCAAATTATTAAACCCAATTTTTCGAATTCCTATTTGGGTTGAGTATATAAACCCATATTGATAATGTTCTTCCTCCAAAAGCCTCAATGTCCCTTTTAAGGGAAATGAAAAGTTTTCATCGCCCAATAGTTCGCCAGAAGCTTTTGAATAAAAGATGCCAACATCTGTTACAGGTTGAAGTTCCTGTATTAGGCTTTCATTCTCATGGATGTATTTGTAAGCATCGGATGCTAAATATGCATTTCTCTGGTCGAGTGTGTTTGCAGGGCTTGAACCATTGAAATAGCAATTCCAGAAACCACCTCCTGTTGCAGCCGCTTCCCATAACCAAAGCCTTGAGTCAAGTGGTGGATCGTAAATATACCGGTGTTCAGTACCATTTCCACCAAAGAGGATAACCGGAGGTTTTTCCGGTTCTAACGATTTTAAAAACCGAACAAGAGCTGAAGGGTAGTAAATATCTTTGTAAACAACATTAGCGCTGTTGTTGGCAATAAAACTAACCGTAACTAAAAAATCAAAATATTCAGCTGCACTATACAAGCTAATACCAGTATGCTTTTGCTGTTCAATTGAATACATATTAAAAACCTCAGCTGCATAACTTTTATCATCACCGTATTTTTTTACAGTCTCCCTCATTAAGGCAAGCTGGTTGTTTGCCATTATTTTATTCCATTTGTAGTATTCTTCCCATTCATGCTCAGGACTGCTTTTTACAGGAATTTCTTTCTGATATTCTTCATAATATTTTAACTGGCATTGGTCACAATAACAGGTATAATGAAAATTAACTGAATTATGCCAGATACCATTAATATCATATTTTTCAAATAATTGAGAAATGAATTCTACTGAATGTTCATTACGGTAATATCCGTTATAACAAGGGGCATATAATCCGGGAGTAGTATAATTTAAAATGATTGGGTTACCGTTTTCATCTCTTGCAAACCAGTCAGGGTGAAGGTTATATCTCTCCTTATGAACTCCTCTGAAATCTACTCTGGTAATAACTTTAATATTATTTGCATGGCATCCTTCCACTATTTCAGCCAGCAGGTCACGATCTCCGATATATGGATTTATATTTGCCATAGGTAACGTATTCTGGAAATAGTCAACAATACCGCCGCCATTTATTACTAAAACGTTGGCATGAACGTCGTTCATATAACGTATCAGGCTGTCAACATTGTAATTAGCAGCATCGGGTTGTCGCAACACTGTTTGGAGAATTCGAAGTGGTTGCTGATGCCAATAATCTTCAGTAGCTTTTTTAATATCACTGTTTTCTGGCTTTTGGGTTTGTGATTGACAAGCAATCAGAAGAATTAAAAAAGTAATCGGGTAAAACTTTTTCATGGTTTAAGTTTAATTGATTGAAACTGTATAAGATTATGTAGCTAAATTTAGTTAATTTTTTATTCTGAATTTTTTACAAAATCAATGTCATCTTTTACATCCTTTAAAAAATATTTCCAGTGGAAAGCTGTAAACTCCGGCCATTTGTTTGGACGGTATCCAATACTTACATATGGCATTGGTTCATAGCGCTTATCTGTCAGCCTGATCACATTTTCCCATTGTTTGAGGCATTTAGAAAGAAATTCCAACGCATTGTTTTTTTCTTGTTGTTGTTTAGTTAAATTAAATGTTTCGAAGGAAACACCGGCTCGAAGTTTATGAGAAAAATAAAATCCCAAATAGCACCAGGTTTCCAGGTCGTTCAATTCTGAATTTAATCCAGGTTCATTTTCTGATGATCGTAAAGATTTAACTATTTCCAATGCAGTATTACAATTTTTTTCAACATTTTGTGCAAGTTGTAAAGGTGTAATTAAATTGTTGTCGATTTGTAAACCATCGTTTTTTTGTTGGCAATATTTGCTTATACTTAGATATCTTGAATCGAGTGTTTCATGCCTGATTAGTTCTTCAATGGAAATAAAAGGAGATTTTTTGTCATCAAAACCATCTTGATGAGGTGCTAAAAATCCTTCACTATACAGTGTTAAATCCCAGGTTGATTTATAAAACGATGCCAGGTATAACGGAACTTTAGAAGCAAAAGAATATGCCTTTAAAAGTTTGAGTCCATTAATATTTTTGTATCTGTTTTCGAAAGCCTGAGCAAGTACTTCATCCGATTCATTAGGATTGAAAGCCAATCTGCCCCACAAGTGATAAAACAACCATTGTTTTTCAAACGCATACTTCCATGTCTTTTCAGGAACGTCTTTATGCGAATAGTCCATAGCCGGAATATATCCTTCCGATCCAACAAAATAACCATCGACATATTCATGATTATTAACAGAAATATGTTCTTTTATAAATTCAGGATCGCCCCAGCGCAAAACAAAAAAGTCCTCATTTCTGATCATCCAGGCAATAAAATAATTTTCAGGTATAGGATCCCAGAAGCCTCTCAATATTGTCCCATCATCGTTTGAATGAGTAAGCGAAAGTTTAGGAGTTGAATGCCCGTGTGACCAGTTAAATTTCACTTCTACAATGGTTTTGTCTGGTAGGTTGGCATTATCAATAACTCTTCTCATTTCCATTGGATCGCCCGCCAGTACTGCCCGATGGATAAATTTTATTTTCCTGTTGGCATTTTTCATTCCCTCTACAAAGGTTTCTTCAATCCAATCTTCACGGTCAGTTGGTGTCATTTGATTATTCCCCCAATTGCCCATCCAATCGGCAAGCGTTACTCCCAATCCAGTGAGGTCTTCATATTCGTTTATTAGTTGTGTAACAGATTCTTTTGTATATTTTTTTACAAGTTCCGACTGGTCACTATTCTCTCGTGCACCATATGAATTTGCAAATTCAGGTGATACAACAATATTCCAATTAACGAGGTATGTCTCAATACCGCGATTCTTAGCCATTTTAAAAAGAGCTTTCCAGAATGATTTCCATTCATCCAATTCTTCATTGTTAAATGGTGTAGCTTCCGGATAATTTATTGCCCTGATTAGATATGGAAAAGGATGTTTATTCCAAAGTGTAAGTGCATTAAACCTGTTTTCAACCATCATATCGAGAAAGGATTCCCAGAAGCTCAAATCCCTGCAAGTTTCTGTATGAATATCGGTAGAAGCTCCTGTACGGTATGGCGACCAGGGTAAATTAAATTTTATAGCGCGAAACGAAAGGGCGGGATTAACCAGTTTATCTTTCAGATTGATGAAATCACAAGTGGAGCCAAGTTGTTCAATCAGATCCATAATCCCGTAAAGGCAGCCATTATCGGTTTTTCCTATTACATAAATGTTTTCACTTTCCTTAACAATTTTATACCCTTCGGATAAGATGTCTGAAATGTTATTCGAAATTTTTTTTTGAAGTTGATTATTAAGTTTATCATCTGGAGTTAAAATGAAAATGCCATTTTTTGAAGGCTCAATTTCATTATGTACTTTAACCGATAACCCTGAAGTTTTTAGGTGATTTGAAATCCTGGTAACTCCGTACTTTATGACAGGAGATTGTGAATTGTAAAAAATGTCTTTTACCTTAGATTGTGCTGAAGTAGACAAGATAAGAATAAGGAATAATAGAGTGTATATAAATTTCTTTTTTTTCATATTAATAGTTGATTTTAGATTCTCATTTTTCTATCACAATTCCATCATACTGTTCTAGTTTTTCAAGCTGGAAGCTTACAAAACCGTCCTCCCAGGAATTATCCAGTAGTTTTTTATTTACCATAGAATATACTTTTTCAGGTTTAAAATTTGATTTGATTTTAAATTCGAGGTCAAAAACCGGTAAGGGCTCAAAATAAGTATTGCCGCTAAAACCAGTTAAGTTTACTAAATGGAGTATCATTCCATCTTCTGTTGATTTATCGAAATTTTCTGGTATGTTCTTTACATATTTTTGCAAGATAGTTTCAACTCTTGGATGTGCGTTTGTTTGTATCATATCTTCAGCTTTCGGGAAAAGGTAGTCAATAGCATCTAACAAAATATTCTTGTGTTGTTCGTATCCATGCAGATAATAGAGTTTTCCCAGGTTAATGGGTAATATAGCTGTTTTACTGGTGTTGTGGTTTTTTACAGCCATGGCATAAAAACCATTTGGTTCGTGCCCCCCAATTTTTTCAGGCGGTCCTGGCCTGCCTTTCGAAAGTATGGGCAAAAATGTTTCATCAGCTGAATTAAAATCATACAAACCTAGGTTGAATTTCCAAAATAACATTGATTGTTTGTCGAATCTTTTAAAAACCGATTTGTTTGTAGGTGCCAGATAATTGCCACTTCCTTCATTATTCGAATTGGTAGGTTTTGCACCAAATAAGTTCATCATAGCATCCGGGTTTTGTGACAGGCTACGATTAGTGGCAATCAGGTTAGTGCCCTGTTTAACAGCTTCCGTTAAAATTGCGATAGCATCGTTTGAAAGCCTTGTGATTTCGGGTAGAATAATTAACTGGTATTTTTTTATTTTTTCTTCCAGGTTTGGGATTTGTGTATCCTCAATAATATCATATGAAATGTGTGCTTCGTTCAGCATTAATTGAATGCCCCGGTATTCCTGCATGGCATTACCACCCGGCCAGTATCCCGGTGAAATAACTGCAACCTCCGACACCGAAATGTATCTTCCATAATAAGGCTCATAAGTTTTATGGTGGTTATAAATATCCCTTATAATATCAAAGTTACGTTCATCCTCATAATCTCTGAAATCGCCCATCAGGCTGATATCGAGTCCTGATCCGTTGGCAATGTTTTCGTATAAGCGTATTGCAAGTTCTTCCGGTTCCACTGCGTTATAACGCGACTGGAATGAAATCTGCTGGATACTTGCGTTGCTTGTAATATGGTTGGGGTAAGAGTTTACAACATTGTTAACGTTATCGGATGAATTATACGGCCAATATGGTAATCCACTTGTTTGCGATTCATGGCGGATAATGTCTACATATTCGTCATTATAGGTGCAAACGGCAATCTGATCGCTTTTAGATTTAACCATTGTATGCATATTTTTTAGCCAATCTGCTACGGTATATTCCTTAAATTCACTATACTTTCTAAAAGAAGGATCATTCCGATTTTCTTCTTTTGGCAAAATCATCCCATTGCTATATTCTGCAAACCGCTTTTTGTCGAATTCATTTTGGTCGATTCCATGGTAAGTACCCTCATATGCATTTCGCGTGTGATACCCAGGCATGTTGATAAATAAACCATCAATGGGGTAATTGTCGATTACTTCCTCTACAATTCGAATTGATTTTTCCTGAACATAAGGTGCATTGATAGATACAAGGTACATGTCGGTGTTAATAATCCGCTCATTAGTAGGAGAAATGTAACACCAATCAGGATGTTCTTTAAAAATACTTTCGTGCACTCTGCTAAAATCAAATCGTACAATTACTTTAATACCAAGACTATGGCATTTTTCAATAACATTTCCAAGCATGTTTTCTTTCATAAAAGGATTAGTGTATTGAAAGTCTAATTTGGTAGGGTAAAATGCCATAATTCCACCAGCATTAATCAATAACACATTGGCTGAAAAATATTGTAAATCTGTGATAAGCGAGTCCACATTGAGATTTGCTTCATAAGCAGGTAAGTTGGTTTGAATAAGGCGTAAGTTATTTGCCTTCCACCAGGGCATTTCAGCGGGCCACTCAGATTGACTGGTTTTTGCAATGTCCAGGTTTTGGGTTTGAGGTGTGCAAGATATTATGAGTATTAAAAGTATAATAGAAAAAGACTCTTTCATAGTTTAAGTTTATTTGGTTTTGGAAAGTTAAATTTAGGAAATGTTTTGGAATATTTGAGAATTGGGAATTTCTGGTAGCTAGTTGCTAGAACAGGTTTTGTTGTTGTGTAGTCGTTATTGTCAGATTTTAATTTTCTAAACACTTATACTTTGACAATCCGACAACCTGATAACTAGTAGCGGATAATTGATTTTAAATGCTGTACTTCTTTTTTAATGCATCCAAAACATTAGAATATAAACCTTCAATTGTATTCGATTCAATAATAATAGGTAGTTTATTTTCATTTAAACCGGATTCGATAAGGCAAAGGTATTGATCAGATGTAGTTTGGGTCAATTCAATAAAGCGGGGTGGGAACTTAATGGGAGTTCGGTTATTTCCATATCCCCATTCAACTTTATCCAAAGCGTTTTTGATCATTTCGGTAATTTGTTTTTTTGTTTCGATCCATTTTTGAGAAACCGTGTTTTCAATATTTGAATAAGGATTTTCGATTATATCTTTATTTTCTGTCAAAGTAAACATTTTGCAATAATTGTATTTGTATGGAGGATTATCAGGCTCGTAGGTAAATTCGGTTTCAACATAAATTGTGTACCAATAGGTTATTTGCTTGTTCTCATTTTTTGCAGTATGAATTTTTAAATCGTGCAGTATATATGAAACATAACTCATATGCCCGCTTCTTCCTGATTGATTACCGATTTTATGGTCGGTTTCGATTTTGGTTTTAACGATTTCAATTGTTTCGAATAAGTATTTCATATGTGAAAATATTTAAAAAGATTATTTGTAATCGATTCCCGGTAACGGGAAGAACATTTTGCGGACAATAAAAGCCGGAATTGAAAGGATTATTAAAAGCAGGGCAATAAACAGTTGGAAACGCAGCGATTGAAATGTGTAGGATTCAATGATTAATTTCCAAAAAATTATGACAGCCCAGCAGAATGAGACCAGAAAAACTGCAATGTTTAATAAAAATATTATCCAGCGAATAATCATTTCTTGTTTTTAATTCTTCAGTTTGAAACATCTTTTTTCCATCGTATCAATATAAAAAAACCGTCCCGATCCCATTACATCGTAATGGATAAAGGTAAAATGGGTATAGCAAAATTCCTTCTTCCAGAAGCCTTTTTTCAGTAACGTTTTTTTTATTTTTTTTAAAGCGAATTGCTTGATAATAAAATTAATCCTTTCCCCGATTTCATCCAGTATAAGTTCTTCTTTCGTGGGAATATATTCTTTTGGCTGAGCTCCGAGGATTAGATTTCCTTCAACCCATTCTCCTGGATTTTGTTGTACTAAAACTTGGTGCTTAAAAAAAAGGTCAGCAAGTACCTTTAAGTTTTCCAAATTTGGGGAGGGTAGGGATTCAACATCCGGCAGAATGTCGGGCATAAAGTCAACAGCATTATCAGGGCTGAGTTTAGGTTGGTAGTCACCAAAAATATTTTCAATTGCAGGTTCATCAACCGAGTTGTCGATGAATAACATTTTTGATAACAGGCTTTCGTAATAAATGCCGGCTGATTCTTTTCTCAAATCCTCCAGTGCTCTTTTATAAATTAACTGCCGGTTTTCAGCATTACTTTCTTTCAATGCCTTTTCCAGCGATGAAAAAAATATATTTGTTATAACTTTTGGTATTTCTCTATGTCCACCCTTTATCCATGATGAGTTTATTTTTCCGTAATCGGGAATAATATTAAGTTGTATCATTTTATTGGGGAACAAGTAAGCTATTTCTGTTGGATTGACTTGCTTACTTCCTGGTTTAGCTATACTAAGTGTTACAAAATTTGGATATTCTTTGAAATCCAATATCTGGTAACTATCAGGGATCGAAGTGAATTTATCAAGCTGCGTGCTATTTTTTTTGTATTCAAAAAAATCGTTTATTGATTTTTGCAATGCAGATGAGGCAGAATTTTGTTCATATCCGCTTTGGGGTATCTCAAAAACCATCACTTCTCTTGTAATGGTAAAAACCGATAGTTGTGCTCCTATAGGATTGTTTTTATTTTGAGAATAGTATACATCTTTCCATGGAATTAGTATCAGCTTTTTTAATGGCATTGAACCTTCCTTTAATCGTATATCGACAACCAGAATATTATCATTGTTCTGAGTATTCATTTGAAAAATTTGGGGTTTTTCCCATTTCAACTCTATACGGTACGCCTCATTACACTGGACAGTATTCATCAGGTTGAGGGCCATACTAATAATTGTTAACCATTCCATATCTAAGTTGTTATCATCGGATGTTACTTCTTTTTCCGGTTTTATCGATGTAAAACCAATTGTTGCTTTCCCATATTATATGCTCTCCATCCTTTGTTTCATTGCAGTTCAAACTAACTTTCGCAATTCCATTACTGAAAGGATAAGCACATTCAAACCTTGGTTTAATAATTATTTTTCCATGCGAATCTGCATACCCGATTTTACCATTTTTGATAATTCTGAATAATTCATCAGAAATGTAATCAGGGCCATTATCGTATTTGAAAACTTTGAACAGGAAATTGTCTTTTTTATCAATTCCAATAAATCCTGTTCCCGATTTAAATACAACACCAAAATTTGTTATGGTATCAGTTATACAGAAATCATATTTTCAGGGGGGGATAATGGTATCACCAAGGCTGTTGATATATCCACATCGTTCAGCAGGACCAGCTTCACATACTTTTAGCAGGTATGTTGACTTGTTATGTTCTTTTGCCTGCACAATAACTTTAAAAGATAAAGCAGTTAAAGTGAAAATCAGAATAATTTTTTTTAGTCCTTTCATATCCTGTCAAATAAATCGATTATTAATTTACGAATGTTTTATAATAAAATCAGCATAATAAGAATGATTTTGAGAAACAGATAATAATTGATCAAAACCTGATTAGGATTATTTAAGCAAAAGATGAAGTATAAAAAATGCCGGAAAAATAATTTGCCGGCATTTAAATTATACTTTTGAATTCTAAATTATTATTCCAGTATATACATCAACACGTCGTGGCTTGCGATTTGAGTTTTTACAGCCTTATTAGTTTTACCGGCTTTTTTTCCTGCCCAAACATCGAACAGTTTAAATTTATCTTTACTAAAATCAACGGCATATTCAAAATCAGGATCTTTGATTTTATGGTCTGCCCAGTTAAATTCAAAATTTACCGGTCCACTTTTCCGGTTTAAGAAACAAACTGCCCAATTACCTTTGTCAAGAGGTTTTACCCAAACTTCGGTGCTATCAATATCGGTATATTTAAATGCCTGAATTCCCAAAGGATCCTGGTTAATGGCAATTGCATCTTCATTGGTTAAAATTTCAATTGTTTCAGGTGCTGCACTTCGTATGTCGTTTCCTAAAAAGAGTGCGGTTGAAAACATACACCAAAGTGAAAAGTGTGAACGATCCTCTTCAATTGTCATGCCGTTTCCAACTTCCATCATATCAAAATCATTCCAACCATCAGGACCAGAATACTTACGTATATTTTTACGCATATAAACAATTTTCATCACACCCCAGTCTTTATAGCTGCCATGGTCAACAATACAATCGAAACATGGGGCAATATCGCCACTTATCCTCCACAATTGCCCAAATTCTTTTCCCCATGTCCAGGGTGCTGCTGTACCCCATTCGCAAATGCCAAGAACAATAGGTCTGCCTGTTGCATATAAGGCATCGCTAATAGCTTTATAAGCTACTTTTGGATCTTGCCCCCGAGTGCTGCACCAATCATATTTTAAATAGTCGACACCCCAGGAAGCAAATGTTTTTGCATCCTGCATTTCGTGGTCTTTACTTCCGGGATATCCGGCACAGGTTTTGGTCCCGGCATCGCCATAGATTCCAAATTTTAATCCTTTAGAATGTACATAATCTGCAAGTGCTTTTATTCCACTTGGGAATTTTTCCGGATCGGCAACTAAATACCCGTTCTCATCGCGTTCGCGCAACGACCAACAATCATCAATAACAATGTATTTGTAGCCGGCGTCAGCATATCCATCTCTTTCATAAGTATCTGCAACATCCATCACAAGTTGTTCATTTATGTCTGATTTAAAAGTATTCCAGCTATTCCAGCCCATAGGAGGAGTGGGAGCAAGGTTTTCAAATTTTTGCCCAAAGGAATAAATGGTTATAAAAACAAAGAGTATTAAAAATAATTTTTTCATGCGTTTGTTTTTTTTTGCTAAAAATAGTAATATATAATCGGATAAATTATGTGAACTTCAAGGAAGGTGTAACAATTTATACATCATAATCATAAATCATCCATATATTGTTTAAAAATAATTCCTAATTTTAATGCTCTGCTAAAGAGTTGAAAAATATTATTTTGCCTAATTAAATATTAAACTGCTACCTATGAAATCTAATCGAAGAGAATTTATTAAAACAAGTGCTTTGCTTACTACGGGTGTATCATTACTGCCTGGGATGTCATGTATGAAACAACCATCAAATTTAATTACTGCAGTTCAATTGTATTGTGTCCGTGATGAAATGCAGGCTGATCCGCTTGGATCTCTTACCAAACTTGCTGAAATGGGTTATACTCATGTAGAACATGCCAATTATGTCGATCAAAAATTCTATGGCTGGACTGCAGTTGAATTTAAAAAAGTCCTCGATGACCTGAGCCTGAAAATGCCCTCAGGGCATACTGTTCTGGGTAAAGACCACTGGAATCCTAATACTAATGATTTTACTGATGAATGGAAGAAGCTGGTTGATGATGCAGCTTATATGGAGCAACAATTTGTGGTTAGCCCATGGCTCGACGAAAGCTTAAGGAGTACTTACGACGATTTGATGCATTTTATGGAAGTGTTCAATAAATGCGGAGAATTATGTCAGAAATCGGGGATGAAATTCGGTTATCATAATCATGACTTTGAGTTTAGTTCTGAATTAAATGGGGAAAAGATTTTTGACCTTATCATGAATAACACTGATGCTGATAAGGTGGTGATGCAATTGGATATGGGTAATATGTATATTGCAGGAGCATTAGCCAAAGATGTGATTGGCCAGTATCCGGGGCGATATGGTACTATTCATGTTAAAGATATGATAAAATCAGAAGGTGAAGGCGAAGGATATGAAAGTACAATTTTAGGAAAGGGCCTGGTTGGAACACGTGAGGTTACCGATCTTGGGAAAGAATCAGGAACCACTTTGTTTGTTGTTGAGCAGGAATCGTATCAGGGTAAAACGCCAATGGATTGTATGGAAGAGGACTTGGCTGTAATGAAGTCGTGGGGATATTAATAAATTTTTATTAAGAAAATATTAAGGGGTTTCTAAAAAGGATGGAAACCCTTTTTTATTAAAACATACTCTTCAAAATTAAGTAGAGAATGATACAATAGGAAAGAAGGAATTTTGCGTTATTTTAGCTTCAAAAAAATATTGAATAATGAATTTTTATGAATTAATTCAAAAACGCCAAAGTGTAAGGCGATATATAAACAAAGAGGTTGAACCGGAAAAACTTAAAATGCTGATTGAATCGGTAAGGTTGGCACCATCGGCAAGTAATTCTCAACCTTGGAAACTTATTGTTGTAGATGAACCGGGATTATCTGAAAAAATTGCATTAGCAACATTTAGTAAACTAGTTGCTTTTAACAGGTTTGCAGTGGAAGCACCCGTATTTGCGGTGTTGGTAATTGAAAAACCAAAAGTGATTACACAGCTGGGAGGAAGCGTAAAAAAACGTGAATTTCCTTTAATTGATATTGGGATTGCTGCCGAACATTTTTGTTTGCAGGCTACCGAACTTGGTTTGGGAACCTGTATGATTGGCTGGTTTAATGAAAAGAAAATTAAAAGGCTTTTGAATATTCCTGAAAAAAAGAGAATAGGTTTGGTAATTTCGTTAGGATATGCGCCTGATGATTATAAACTTCGGGAAAAAATCAGGAAACCTGTTGAGGAGATACATAGCTTTAATAAATATTAAATTGAATGTCATCCTGAGCCTGTCGAAGGATGATTCATGGGTTCGACAAGCTTACCATGACATCTCTTAGGATTATTCTGTTTTTACTGAATATCTCCCGTTTTTTTCCACTTCAATTTCATCCAGTGTCAGCACTTTTTCAGAACTCATCATTTCTTTTATAATTTCAGAATCTGAAAGAAAAAGAATCCATCCCCAAGGCATAAACCAGGTCCATTGAGGCTGCTGTTCCAAAATTTCTTCTGTTGGCATATTACTAACTTCTCCAAGCGCAATAGGTTTTCCTCCTCCCAGAGTTATTAAATCATCATGGTGCGATTGTTTGTAATCGTTTCTGTAAACATCGGCTGCTAAAACATCGACATATTCAGTTCCGGGGTAAAACAATTCATAAGGCCAGGCTTCATCTCCCGGAATATCGCGAGGTGCATTGGTATTCCAAACCCAAATTAAATTATTGAGTTTGTGATGATTAGTAAAATAATCATACATCATAATCCAAAGGCGCTTAAAACCCTGGTCGCCTTTATGGTTGCACCACCAGAACCATACTCCGTTCATTTCGTGGTAGGGCCTCCATAAAACCGGAATATTAGCATCTTGTAATTCTTTAAGGTAACCCGCAATTTTATCGGCACCTTCTTTCCACATATCATTTAGTTCTGTTCCTTCAGTAACTAGTTTATCCCATTCTTCAGGTGAGGGGCGGTTTTCCATTGCCCATATTGAAGTACCATCGCAACAATCACCTTCTGTTGGATAACATCCGTGCCACATTAGTGTAATGATATGCCCGATGGCATATTTTTCTTTAATAACTTTGATAGTAGAATCACGGGCTTCGGCCAGTGTAATATCCAAATATTCAACAGTAGGAGGTTGCATTCGTTGTGTTGAGTCTCTTGGACGCCTAAACCGTTCTATGTCGATTGCCGGAAGGTTTGCCGGGCCACAATGCTGGTGACGCATAGGATTTTCCCCATCGACACAAAAACTAAAATCGGAACCCCAGATTATGGCTTTTAATCCGGTCATTTCTTCAAGCTGGTCGGTATAGTCAGAGCCTTTCCCAACAAAATTATGTTGGCCCGAAAGTGAATATGTGCCTTGAATATCCTGAATAAAATAATAGAGATTTTTTGTTTTTTGTGTAGCATCAGGATTTATAGGTTGGATATAATCTTTTGTAGATTGATTGCAGCCAAAAATAAATATGGCCAAAACTAAAACAGGAAATAGTTGGATTAAAGGTTTCATTATTGCTAGGTTTAATGGTTTCAGGAATAAATATATAAAAAAAACAGGGCTAATGCCCTGTTTTAATGTTATTCATTATTATAACTAAGTATTTAATTCACCAAAATAGGTTTTCCAAAACCAATTGCTTCCAGAGCATCCATTTGGGTTTCAGCATCGCCTACTACCACATAATACATTTTTTCCGGATTGATATATTTCTGAGCAATTTCTTTATGTTGGTCTAATGTTAATGCTCTAACAAATGCTTCTTCCTGTTTCACATAATCAAAAGGCAGGTTGTTTGCACTAATAGAAGTTAGCATTCCATGTAATGCCCCTAAAGTTTCAAAGCTGCGAGCATTTGATTTAATCAAAGCATCTTTAGTAAATTGTAATCCAGTGTCATCAATTCCCTGAATATATTTTTCCATTTCTTCCTTGAATATTTGCACTGATTCCTGAGTAGCACTTGACCTGACACTAGAACTTGCATTGAATGTCCCATAGTTTTTGCCCCCTGAGAAACCGGTTCTTGCTCCATAAGTATACCCTTTTTCCTCACGAAGGATAAGGTTTACAATCCCGTTAAATGAACCTCCCAATTTGTAATTCATTACTGTAGCAGGATAGAAATTTTCATCAGTTTCCTCAAGACCGTAACACCCAATACTAATAACCGATTGTTTAGCTCCGGGTACATCGACAAAATATACAGCCGATTTTTCAGGTGGTTCAGGAGTAGCAATTACAGGCATTTTAACATCAAATGGCAACCACGCTTCAGTTAGCGATTCCAAAGTTGCCAATACTCTGTCTTTATCAATCTGCCCAACTACATGCATTTTTGCAATGGAAGGGGAAAAACTTTTTTCATAAAATCCTTTCAAATCTTCCATGGTAATAGATTCGACCGATTCAGGAGTCCCACCGCTGTTTACCGCCAGGATACAATTATCGCCATAAACCAGCTTATTAAAAGTACTGCGGGCAAGAAAGTTTGGGTCGGCAGCGCTTCTTTTAATAGAATTGATCATACGAGCTTTTATCAAACCAAATTGTTCTTCATCCCAGCGTGGTTCCAATAATATTTCTTTTACCAGCTCCATAGTGCTTTCATAATTACGTGCCAGGCAGTTAACCTGAATTGACATTGATTCAGTCCCGGATCTTACAGAAATTCGTGCACCCAGCATATCGATTGCTTCTTCGAGTTCTTCCGGTGTTTTATTTGCCGTACCTTCGGTAAGCATACTTGCTAGGAAACTGGCAGTTCCTGCTTTTTCTTTTGATTCAAGTATATGGCCTCCATCCATAATAATGGAGTATTGGATTAATGGAACTTCACTTTGTCCAATTCCCCATATTTTCATTCCATTTTCAGTTTCAGCTGTCCATATTTCCGGGAGAGTTATTTCCGGGTCTGAACCTACCTCTGGTTGAACTGAGCGGTCGAATGCAGTTTCTGTTTTTACAATCTCTTCTTCATCAATAATAGCCGACTGATCGACTTCAGTAGCATCAGTAATACTTTCTTCAACAACATCGGCTTTAACCGAATTTTCAGCTACAAGGTCTAATTGGCCTTTAGGTACAAAACTGGTAGCAACATAGGGTTTGTCTTTTATATATCTTTCATAAACCCGGAGGATATCATCAATAGTAACAGCCTGTATATTGGCAATGTCTTCCGTGATAAAACCAGGAGATCCTGCATATTCATTATAACTTGCAAGGCTGAACGATTTACTCAGAACAGAACTTATACTATTATAAAAACTGGTTTCAATTCCTGCCTTATGTTTTTCAAGGTCTTTTTCTGTAATTCCTTCTTCTTCAAATAGTTTAAATGCCTCGAAAACAGCACTTTCCACATCGACCAGACTAGTGCCGGCATTCGCGCCAACCGAAACTGTAAATCGCCCTGCCAATTCCTGAGCCCTGTTTCGTACACTTGCCCTTGGAGCTAATTTTTTGTCTTTTATAATAACTCTGTAAAATGGTGCTTTTTTGCCACTTCCAAGTACTTGTCCCAGAAAATCAAGGGCATAAGCGTCTTTATTGTATTCTTCAGGAACCGGCCATACCATGGTAAATTGAGGAGTGCGTGCAAAATTATCCTCATGATACAATTTTTTTGTTTCACTTAAAGTAACTGGCATGGGTTCAGGATCAGAAATTTTTTCACCAGAAGGAATTTCGCCAAAATATTTTTCAACTAATGTTTTGACATCTTCATTTTCAAAATCACCGGCAATAACCAGTGTTGAGTTATTCGGTACATAAAACCTGTCATGGAATTCGATAACATCTTCAATAGTTGCATTAAACAGGTCTTCCATTTCCCCTATAACAGTCCAGCTGTAAGGATGACCTTCGGGAAACAGGTTTTTGCCAATAACCCAGCTGTTGTGCCCATAAGGCCTGTTGTCAACACCTTGCCGTTTTTCATTCTGAACAACATTTTGCTGGTTGGCAAATGCCGATTTTGTGACGGTATTAGTAAGATACCCCATCCTATCGGATTCGAGCCACAACACCATTTCAAGTGCGTTTTTTGGTACTACTTCATAATAAGTAGTGGCATCGTTGCTGGTGCCTCCGTTTAATGTGCCACCAGCGCCCTGAATTTTACTGAAGAATTCATCCTGCCCAACATTCTCCGATTGCTGGAACATCATGTGTTCAAAAAGGTGGGCAAAACCGGTGCGTCCCGGAACTTCCCGGTTTGAACCAACATGGTACTGGATAGCTACAGCAACAATAGGATCTGATTTATCCTGGTGAAGGACAACTTCCAATCCATTGTCGAGTGTGTATTTTTCATAATCGATGGAAAGCTTCCCTTCCGAATCATTCACCGGGTTGCAAGCAAAAAGTAACAATGAAATGATTCCAATAAATAGCAAATAGTATTTTTTCATGGTAATAAGAATTAATTGATATTTGATTTTCTACGAAGTTAGAAAAATTGAAATTTTATAAAAATGTTGGGGGAACTTATTTTTTTATTCGACCCCTAAATCCCCTAAAGTAGAATTTTAAATTTACAATTTTATCACCTCCCCTTTGGGGAGGCTGGGAGGGATCTGAATTTCAGGTTTCAACTTTTACTTCAGGCCTTCAATAAACTTGATTATTGCTGCATTAAACTCCTCCGGTTTGTCCATCATCATAAAATGGGTTGCATCGGGAATACTGACTTTTTCAGAGTTTGCTATTTTTTCATCCAGTAGGTCGGCTACTTCGAGGCAGGCATTAACATCATATTCTGAAGTAATAATTAAAGTCGGAACTTTAACCTGGTCCAGCATATTTACAGCATCGGGTTCAATGCGAGTGGGCCCTTCACCAAGAAAATGGAGAAAGGTATAATCTTTCGCTATAAGTTGTATTTGTTCTTTTACATCCTCAGTTGAAATGTGCGATTTGAATAGGGGAAGTTCAATAAATTTTTCTGCGGTCGCATTTGTACCTCCTTCTTCGATAATTGAAGGAATTTGTCCAAAGTCTCGTGTAAATTCATTTAATGAAGGAGAATTGAATCCGCAAACCCAGGGGCCGACAGGAATAAGAGAAAGGCTGTTTTCAGGATATTCCAGCACAAAATTGACTACAATTCCGCTTCCCATTGAAAAACCGGCAACATGGGCTTTGGGGATTTCTAAAAAATCCATTAATGCCTTCAGGTCATCATGATCCG
>JABMQB010000012.1 GCA_013203525.1 Mariniphaga sp. | reverse complement strand
TATTAATATTTTCATTATTTCTTTTTAAGATTAAACAGATATTTTGGGGATAAGTTTATTTTTATAACAATGTCATGGTGAGCCTGTCCCTGTCTGCCACTAGGCAGGGAACCATAATCTTAAATTGTTAATCACACTTCGACAAGCTACTTCTCGTTCACAAGTCTGTAATTCCGATACTCAAAAAGTCTTTTCCCTGTAGCTTTTTCAACACCATTCAAAATACGGTCTTTAAATTTCATGTTCGATTGTGAAGGATCGTATCTAAAATCCCAATCTTTTCTTTTAATAATCTCCGTCATAAAAACAGGGTGTTCCTCAGTAAATACTTCCAGTTTATCAACTTCATTATAGTTAAATTCCGATTCATTTATATTTTCTTTCAACCAACTATCGTTGTGCCAGAAGCGGTGAAAATAGTTGTCCTTCTTTTTCATAAGTTGAGGATGGCGTGCATATGAATAGTGGTAGATTGGTGTGTCAGTTTTTATTACCCTAAGTTTTTCACCCCTTGGTTTTTTGGAGAAATCACGGAATCCCTGAGAATCTTTATATGCCCGAATATCTCCTGTATTTTTAAATGCCCTTATTTCATACTGATGTGTTCTGCGAGTATTCCGAATATGATTATAATCGCCCCAGAAATGAAGGAAAGGAAAAAGTAAACCATCGATGTTTTTATTTGAATCTGCCTTTCTTATGGCTTTGAAAATGATTTCACCAGCATTTTCATGAAGTACTTCATCAATTTGTAAATGAAAAGCCCAATCGCCCGAAACTTGGTTTAATCCGATATCCGATTGTTGAGCAAAAATCTTCCCATTTTTACGAAGGTTTTCATCCCAAACTGAATCAACGATTTTTATTTTTAAATTTTTGAGGTTTACGATTGCCTCCCTTGTACCATCATTTGAATCTCCAACTACAACAATTAATTCATCAACTATTGGAAGCATTGAATTAATAGAAGCCAAAAAGGGATATCCAAATTTGAATCCGTTTCGTATGTATGTAAAACCACTAATATGCATAAATTAGCAAAATCTGTTATAAAAATAGCAAGTGCCTTTTAAATAACAGGAAGAATACATTGAATCTTTAAATTTAATTTTTCTGTTCGTTGTTTTGTGCTAAATTAGTTCAGAAATTATCTGACTTGAATCAATATTAATAGAAATCAGAATGGATAAAAAATATTATTTACGTAGCTCCGAGTGGTTTGGGAAAGACGATAAAATGGGATTTGTACATCGAAGCTGGATGCGTAACCAGGGACACCCTGACCACATGTTCAGGGGAAGGCCTGTAATCGGCATTTGTAATACATGGTCGGATTTAACACCATGTAATGGTCATCTTCGTGAGTTTGCCGAAATTGTGAAACGAGGAGTTTATGAAGCAGGTGGTTTTCCGCTTGAATTTCCAGTAATGTCGCTGGGTGAAACTATCATGAAGCCAACAACCATGCTTTGGCGCAACCTTGCAAGTATGGATGTTGAGGAAACAATTCGCGCTAATCCGCTCGATGGAATTGTACTTCTTACCGGTTGTGATAAAACAACACCTTCAACTTTGATGGGTGCAGCAAGTGTAAATTTACCTACCATTGTTGTTCCAGGGGGACCTATGTTAAATGGTAAATTCAGGGGAAAAGAAATTGGTTCGGGGACAGCAACATGGCAACTATCAGAAGGATTAAAAGCAGGAACTGTTTCAACAAAGGATTTATTGGAAGCAGAGGTTTGTTCAGCACGTAGTGCTGGTCATTGTATGACAATGGGAACTGCATCAACAATGGCCACTATGGTTGAAGCACTTGGTTTAACTTTGCCGGGTGCATCGGCAATTCCGGCTGTCGATTCACGGAAAAAAGTAATGGCGCATTTATCAGGAAACCGTATTGTGGAAATGGTGAAGGAAGGATTGCGAATGTCGGATATTTTAACCAGAGAAGCTTTCGAGAATGCAATTAAAATAAATTCTGCAGTTGGTGGTTCAACAAATTTAATTATTCATATGATTGCCATTGCCCGGCGGATTGGTGTTAATCTTGAACTGGATGATTTTGACCGGTTAGGAAGTGATATGCCCTTACTTCTGAATTTGATGCCCGCAGGTGAATTTTTAATGGAAGATTTTTATTATGCAGGGGGTTTACCCGTTATTATTGATCAGTTAAAAAATCAAATTCATTCAAAAGCAATAACGGTAAATGGCAAAGGTATCTGTGAAAATAGCAAGGATACACCTTGTTATAATCGTGATGTAATTGCAACCCTTGATAAACCCTTAAAAGAAAAAGCCGGTATTGCAGTTTTGAAAGGAAATCTCTGTGAAAAAGGGGCAGTGATCAAACCATCAGCAACATCAGGGGAATTATTAAAACACAGGGGAAGGGCTGTAGTTTTTGAGACAATTGAAGATTATCATGCTCGTATTGATGATCCGGATTTGGATATTGATGAAACCTGCATAATGGTACTAAAGGGAGTTGGTCCGGTAGGATATCCCGGAATGCCGGAAGTTGGAAATATGGATCTTCCTGAAAAATTAATTAGAAAAGGTATTAAAGATATGGTTCGTATTTCAGATGGTAGGATGAGCGGAACAGCATACGGAACAGTAGTTTTGCATGTTTCACCTGAATCATCAATTGGAGGTAATCTGGCACTGGTTCAAAATGGAGATATGATTGAATTGGATGTTCATAAGCGTTCGTTAAACCTGGAAGTATCAGAAGAGGAGTTACAAAAGAGGAGGGAAGCATGGACACCTCCTGAACCAGTTGCAGACAGGGGTTATGTTAAAATGTTTGTGCAACATGTTGAACAAGCTGAGAATGGGTGTGATTTTGACTTTTTGAAGGGTGGCTCCGGATCAGAAGTATCACGTGAACCACATTAGAAAAATATTGTGATATGATTACAATCCTGATATTTCTTTTTACAATTCTGTTTATCGTAGTAACATGTACCCGATTTAAGGTACATCCTTTTTTATCGTTGTTGGCAGCCGCATTTTTGTTTGGATTACTTTCAGGAATGCCACTTGGCGATATTGTTCAAACGATAAACGCTGGCTTTGGTGGAACAATAGGTAATATCGGGATTATTATTGTTGCAGGGATTATTATTGGTGCTTTTCTCGAAAATTCGGGTGGAGCACAAACTCTTGCCAACGCAGTTCTAAAAATTGTTGGAAAAAAGAGGGTACATACGGCAATGGGAATAATTGGTTATATCGTATCCATTCCCGTTTTTGCCGATAGCGGATTTGTAATTCTTTCTTCATTGAATCGTGCATTAACAAAAAAAGCTAAACTTTCATTAGCCGGAACAGCAATTGCCTTATCTCTTGGGTTAACTGCATCGCACACAATGGTTCCACCTACTCCTGGACCCATTGCCGCTGCCGGAATTCTATCGGCCGATTTGGGATTAGTAATTCTGATTGGAGTAGTTACAAGTATTTTTGGGCTGACTGTTGCTATATTTTATTCAAAATATATAGGGAAAAGAGTTTTTATCGATCCTAAACCGGAAAAGGAAATAATAGAAACTCCTCAAAAAGAAAAATATCAACCTTCAATATTAAAATCAGTTTTACCCATACTAATTCCGATTATCCTTATTGTATTACGATCAATTGCCGATTACCCTACACATCCTTTTGGAGAAGGGCAGGCATTGAACTTATTAGACTTTTTAGGTAATCCGGTTACAGCACTTTTTATTGGCGTTTTTATTTCATTTTTGTTACCTGAAAAATTTAATAAGGACATGCTGAGTACTTCGGGTTGGGTTGGCGATGCCTTAAAAACAGCAGCAATTATTATATTAATAACAGGTGCAGGCGGAGCTTTTGGTAAGATATTACAAGGCTCAAACCTTGCCACACTTTTGGGAGATAACATCAGAGAAACTGGTTTGGGAATCTGGTTGCCGTTTGTTATTGCTGCAGCCATTAAAACAGCTCAGGGATCATCAACAGTAGCAATTATCACGGCAGCGTCAATTGTTGCTCCTTTATTAGGTGTAATGGGTCTCGACTCGGAAATGTCGAAGGCAATGGCAGTAATTGCTATAGGTTGTGGAGCAGCAGTAGTTTCTCATGCCAACGACAGTTTCTTTTGGGTGGTTACTCAAATGAGTGGGATGAACATTAAGCAGGGATACCGAACACATAGTTTGGGAACCATAATTCTGGGATTTTCGGGTATGATAATGCTTACCCTTTTAGGCTTATTTTTTTAAGAATTTTTTATGAAAATATATAACACAACACAAGGAATTTAATTCATTATAACAGTGATTTTTTTCTTTTAAAAAAAGATTGGGATAATTTTATTAATAATGACAATTTGTATAATAAAACAATTGCACTTATTAAGAAATTAGATCCGGTTTCAAATGTCGAAGTAATATTGAAAAATGAATTATTAGCTCCAATAGGATCGCAGGAGATTTGGGCTTCGGGTGTTACATATATGCGAAGTAAAAGTGCACGGATGGAGGAATCAAAAAATGCCGGTGGAGGTGATTTTTACGATCGTGTTTATGATGCTGAACGCCCGGAATTATTTTTTAAGTCCACAGCATCCCGTGCAGTCGGCTCAAGGCAAAATGTCCGAATCAGGAAAGACTCAACCTGGAATGTCCCAGAACCAGAACTTACATTAATGATAAGTTCATCAGGAAAAATAATTGGATATACCATTGGTAACGACATGAGTTCGCGTGATATTGAAGGGCAAAATCCACTTTATCTTCCACAGGCAAAAACTTACGATAAATCGGCGGCGATTGGTCCCTGTATTTATGTTACGGAAACACCATTGCCATTGGACACTTTAATAGAAATTGAAATTTTAAGAAACAATACCCTAGTATTTAAGGGGGATGTAAACATTGGGCAGATCAAAAGAAAATTTGCAGAATTGGTTGAATTTTTATTTCGTGAAACCAGCTATCCAACTGGCTGTCTTTTAATGACAGGAACGGGTATTGTACCTCCCAATGATTTCACTTTATTAAAGGGTGATACAATAAAAATCAGTATTGAACCGATGGGGGAATTAGTAAATGAAGTTGAATAGTTTAGGATTTAATTGTTATTTCGAATCCCGGGGTACGAGGGTGAGAAATCTGTTCAGGAAGAAAGAGATTTCTCCTTCGTCGTCGTCGAAATGACAATCATATAATCTTTCAGCAAGCGGAATTATTTTAACAGAACGGAATTGGACAAAAAACAAAAAAATATGGAACTCACAGGAAAAAACTTAATAGGAAATACTGAATCCGGAAAAGGAGAAAAGTTATTTGAAGCAAAGAATCCGGCAACTCAAAAGGAAATAAATCCTGCGTACTCTAATGCTACCGAAGCAGAAGTAGGAGAAGCTGTGTTTGCAGCTAAAAAAGCTTTTCAAGGTTATAAATCAAAAACCAAGGATGAGCGGGCTACATTTTTGGATGCCATTGCTGAAAATATATTAGAATTAGGCGATCAGCTAATTCAACGATGTATGGAAGAGACTGCCTTGCCAGAAGCAAGATTACAAGGCGAGCGGGGCCGAACAGTTAATCAATTAAAGATGTTTGCTTCTGTAGTCCGTGAAGGTTCCTGGGTTGATGCACGCATTGATACAGCTATTCCCGACCGGCAGCCAATACCAAAATCAGATATTCGGCAAATGCAAATCCCTCTGGGACCTGTTGGGATTTTTGGTGCCAGTAATTTTCCTTTGGCTTTTTCGGTAGCAGGAGGTGATACAGCTTCAGCATTGGCAGCAGGCTGTCCGGTTGTGGTTAAAGCTCATCCATTGCACCCGGGCACATCCGAATTGGTTGGAAAAGCAATTCTTAAAGCAGCCAATGAAACAGGAATGCCGAATGGTGTTTTTTCTTTGGTGCAGGGAATATCAAATGATGTTGGAATGGCAATTGTAAATCATCCTGAAATTAAAGCCATTGGATTTACCGGCTCATTTAAAGGAGGAAAAGCATTGTTCGACGCAGCCAATCAACGCGAAACACCCATCCCTGTTTTTGCTGAAATGGGTAGTGTAAATCCGGTTTTTATTCTTCCCGGAGCTTTAAAAGAAAAGAATGACCAGATTGCAAAAGGCCTTGTTGGTTCGGTTGCACTTGGATTAGGGCAGTTTTGTACTAATCCAGGGCTTGTAATTACCCCGGATTCCGATGATTCTGATAAGTTTTTGCAAAATCTTAAGGTTCATAATGCAGATATGCCATCAGGCACAATGCTTTCGGAACAGATAAAAATCAACTATTCAAAAGGAATTCAGAATTTGAATAAGTCTGAAGGTGTAACACAATTAAGTACAAGTTCAGGAGATGAAGCCGGAAACAAAGTTAAAACTCAGATTTTTTCTGCTAAGTATGAAGCTTTCGAAAAGAACAATTCTCTTTCAGAAGAAGTATTTGGTCCTTCAACTTTGAATGTTTCAACCGGTAGTAAAAATGAAATGCTTCAATTAGCTGAGAACCTTTATGGACATCTAACTGCAACCATTCAAGGAACCAAAGAAGATTTGAATGAGTATTCTGAATTGGTCGCTATTCTTGAACAGAAAGTTGGCAGGTTAATATTTAACGGATTTCCAACCGGTGTTGAAGTCTGCCACTCGATGGTTCATGGTGGTCCGTTTCCGGCAACAACCGCTCCTCAAAGTACGTCGGTGGGAACAGCAGCCATAAAAAGATTTTCACGCCCGGTTTGTTATCAGGATTTCCCTCAGTCGGTTTTGCCAGACTCCTTAAAAGACAGTAATCCTTTAAGTATTTGGCGGATGGTGAATGGTGAAATCAGAAAAAAATAATTTATTGGAATTGACTAATTCCTGAAAATAATTCCCTCCTTTAGCAGTATATTATGATGAAATAGCCTTATGTTAAAATAATAATTTGAAGATGTTTTTGTATTCATTAAAATGTATTTTTGTAGCTTGATAAAATAGAAATTAGAAAATTGATTAAGAATATATTTAACACAATAAGAGAACTAATTTTTTCACCTGTCAAATTCTGGCTAGGGCAAAAAAATAGGCAACAAGGACAATGGCAGCTACTTGGCGGGTATTATTTCCTTCTTGTTATAATTACTGCCATTGCTGTATTTATTGGTGCCTGGTTTAATAGTGCCCATTTCTATATCGGATTTGCATTGCTGAAATCACTGCGTGAAATTCTTCTTTTTACATTGCTTTATTTTATTAGTATTTTTTTATTTAATCAACTAATTCCGGCATATGGAGGAGAAAAAAATCTTCAAGCTGTGCGAAAGCTTGTGGTATATTCACTGACACCCTACCTTTTAATTTCAGTGATTTCTGGATTATTCCCGGCTTTATATATCATTAACATTGCCGGACTATATGGTGTATACATTTTTTGGATTGGAGTTAGAGTATTGCTAAATATCCCTGAAAGAAAACAGCCAGGATTTATTCTCATCTCAGTATTACTTTGTTTATTTGTATTTGGAATTCTAAGCGTTTTGCTTTGGAAGATTTTTGTAGCATATTATTAAATGGTACACAAGCCGGCAAATATTAATATTAAAAATCGAAAAGTATCTTTTGAGTTTGAATTGATCGAACGGTTTGATGCAGGTATGCAGTTGGTAGGCACCGAAATTAAATCGATTCGAAACGGGAAAGCAAACCTTTCCGATTCTTATTGCCAGTTTTTTAATGGCGAATTGTATGTAAAAAGCCTTCACATTGCAGAATATGAAATGGGAACCCATTTTAACCACATTGCCAAACGCGACCGTAAGCTTCTGCTTACTAAAAAGGAACTTCGGAAATTAGATAGAAAAGTAAAAGAAACAGGTTTGACCATTGTCCCGGTCAGGCTCTATGTTAATGATAAAGGTTTGGCTAAACTTGAGATTTCACTGGCGCGGGGTAAAAAAACTTACGATAAACGTGAAACTCTCAAACTAAAAGATTCCAAACGGGAAATGGACCGGATGATGAAGCATTAGCTCTCCCATAACTTGCTCTCAAAAATTTAATCATAATGTGTATTTAAATTGCCCCTAATTTAATTGTATTGAATTGGTAAAAGTCACTAACTTTAGTATGATACTTTTGGAATGAAATACAACCAACTAATCATTTACTATTTTTCGGGTACCGGTAATGCCCGGAATGCTGCATCGTGGATAATTAATGTAGCTAAAGAAAAAGGCTTAAAAACGCAATTGATTAATATTGATAGATTTGAATCAATTGAAATTCCGGAATTAACGGAAAAAACGCTTATCGGTTTTTGTTTCCCAACCCACGGATTTAATATGCCCCCTTTAGTTATAAAATTCATCCGAAATTTTCCAAAACTTAAGAATAACGATGTTTTTATCCTGAATACAAGGGGTGGTTTAAAACTGTCCAAATTGTTTATTCCCGGATTAAGTGGCCTTGCTCAATTCCTGCCGGCTTTAATATTACGATTAAAAGGATTTCGAATTGTTGGAATGCAACCTCTGGATTTACCGTCAAACTGGTTGATCCTTCATCCCGGATTAAGAAAAAAAGTGGTCGATTCAATTTATCAGAGGTGTGAAGCTATAGTTGAGAAATTTGCCTTACGAATACTAAATGGGGGAAAGAATTACAAAGCATTTTTATCATTGCCATTCGACATTGCTGTTTTTCCAATTGCTTTTGGATATTACTTTTTTGGACGATTCTTTCTTGCTAAAACACTGTTGCAACCGATGCATGCAATAATTGCGATGTATGCATTTTAAAGTGCCCGGTAAAAGCAATTACGAAAGTTAATAAAAGGCCATTCTGGACATACCGATGTGAAAGTTGTATGCGTTGTGTAAATATTTGCCCGCAAAGGGCAATAGAAACTGCCCATAGTTATGTTGGAATATTAATTCTGATTTCTTCTTTTGTTATTTCACCCTTCTTGATTTCACTCCTTAAATCATGGGGAATGCTCGACTTTTTTGATCAGTCAGTTATTACTAAAAATTTATGGACTGTTATCTACACAATTATTTTTTTGGTATTTGTTTTTATAAGTTACGGATTTCTGCATTTTTTTATGAGGTTCAAAGTTGTTAACAG
The DNA here is from genome assembly GCA_013203525.1 of Mariniphaga sp. Lineage (GTDB taxonomy): Bacteria > Bacteroidota > Bacteroidia > Bacteroidales > Prolixibacteraceae > JABMQB01. The sequence continues at coordinate 9,415 of JABMQB010000012.1, read as the reverse complement.
AATTTTTGCTTATACTTCTTTAAGTAAGTATAAATTTTGGAGAAGATATAAAGCACCCAAAGTGAGAATAAATAGTTAAAGTAATATTATACGTTTTGCCAACAAGAATCAGAAAAAGCCCAGCGGTTTGTTTATGTATTTCGATTATTAAATTAGTATCTGGAAAATTAAGGTATTCAAGAAAATATCATGGAACTTTGGTTAAAATGGATGATGGGCACGAGTATACTATTTTCAGACATATATCTAATTATCCTATAAAGGAAAGCAAGGACCCAACTGTTTTTATTGTCAGTTTTAAATTTGCACGGTTAACGCATAAAGCCAATAAAATTGCTTCAATAATTCCCATGTTATTGATAACCGGATTTCCAGGATTTCATATGAAGATGTATGCTGTAAATCGAAATAACGGATATTGGCAGGAGAAGTATCAATGGGAATCAAAACAAGCTCTTGAAGATTATAAAAAATCGTTTGTGTTTATGGTTATGAATAAAAGAGTAATAAATAGAAGCATAATTTCAATAGAATTAAATAACCATCAATTGATTGACTATATTAAAAAGAAAGATGAAATTATTTAAATATAAAGTGGGTCGTTATCCATTCGGAATATGGACAGCAATAATTGCATTGTTACTTACAATGCTAGCCTGGGTAATGCAGGCATATTCGCTTATTAACTGGGAAAGTGCTGTTGAATTTGGCCTCCAGAATGGAAGTTTTCAGGGCGATGATATTAGTCAAATTATGGCAGCCAAAGAAAAAGGTGAAGCAATAGCCGATTTGATTTGGGTGCTGCCATTAAATCTTTTAGCTCTGGTTGGAATTCTAAGAAAAAGGTTTATTGGATTTGTTGCAGCAATGATGACCTTTGCTGTCTGTATTTATTTTCCACTTTTCTATATTTTTCAAATTTGGAATACATTTTTGATGACTGCCGTTGGCGCAGTAATTCTTTGGGGAATTCCTTCTCTTTTTGGAATATTTGGGCTTTGGACAAATAGAAAATTATTTAAGCCATAAGACATGATTAAAACAACATTAATAACCTGGATTATTGCTGTATTTGGAGCAATAACTTTTTTGCCTCTTATATTTGCTCAACTGATAATGTTATTAAAACCTAATGATCAAAAAACAAAAGACCTCTTAATTGGAAAAGGAGAAGACTATGCAATAAAATACATTTCCATTGGCTGGTGCTTTAACATATTATATATATTTCTGGGGATTTTTTCTTTATTGGGGAATTGGAGCTGAAGTATATCCTGTATTACAAAAATATAATTGTTTACTAGCCAAATAGAATTCATACAAAATCAGCCCTGATTTCTTTAAAGAATTTTTTCTCTAATAAATTAATTAGCCTTTTTACAACTACCTTCCTGATTTCCAGGTCGATTGGTTGATCGGGATCCATGTGAGCCCAGTTAATGCGGGTACCAGCAATAATATAAATTATATCGTGGTCGAGTAGCAACCTTACAATTTCATCGGCAGGTGAATCCCCAAGCCTGGTTTCAGATGTGTAGTTTTCAAGTATTTCTTCAGTCTTGCTTATGGTAAGTAAACCTTCGGTTACAATTTCAAAACCATCCAATTCGGCTTTGGGAGGATGGGTAGCATCCTGAAAATCATGAATCGATTTTAACGAAAGATCCAGTTCGCGGGCTACAATTTCGGCAGTGGTTCCTCCACATATTGCTTTTTTACCTTTAAAATCTTTTATCTGATTTACCACAGCCGGATCTTTAACTTTATAAAAAGGAGGCCCGGTTATTAGCATAAAGTTCCGGGGTTCGCGAAAATAGATAACCCCACAACTTGAATCGTCGATGAGGCTAAAATGATCGTTCTGATATGCCTGGTTCAGGATTTTTCTCGAAAGTTTTGAAGCTGCAATTTTACTTTGCCTTTTTATCTGGCCTATAGCAAATTCTGTCAAACGGGCTTGCCCCCATCCCATTGGGTAGCGGCTACTTCCTAATCCCGACTGAGTTATTCCATCAGTAAAAAAAACCATCCGGTCTTCCTTACGTGCAACAAATTCACGGCATCGTAAAACCTTGCCGGTATTTTCCTCACCCCTTACTTCCAATATGTATTCTTTAGTTTTGAAGGGTTGCCCATTACGTATAATGACTACAGGTGGATTATCATAATTGATGATCCGAACGTTACCTTCTTTTTCTATTTCAATAATTGTAAAAGTTGCATAGTTCTCTTTTCCATCACTACTTTTAGGCAGAGCACGCATTATTATCTTTGCTGCAATTTCAGGTTTTGTATGGAATGTGGAATAATTAAGTGCCATTGTGGTAGTCAGGATAGCAAGTACATTTGCTTTTATTCCATGCCCGATTCCATCGCTTAAAACCAGAATGGTTCGCCCCTCCTTTTTTATTACCCTCGATTTAAATACATCGCCGCATGCAATTTCACCATCAGGATGTTTTTGCTGAAAATCAATTTCAACATGGTAATTACGGTTATGATTATTCGTCATCTCCATACTGGTACGATTCAATTATTGAATTGAGTAATTCCTCTACTTGCGATGCATTTTCACCAAGCAGATATGCTATCTTTTGCACGGTATCGATATTTTGCCGGTTAATTCGTTGAGCGCGGTTAATTATCTCATCGCGTACCAACATAGGTGCCGACATATCACGGATTACTGCACCAACCACCTTTCGATCATAAATTGTTACTGACGAAACATGCAGCAATTTATTTTGGTATTTAAGGTCACGTTCAAGGCTTTTTTCTCCTGAAACCATCAGATTAGATAACATTTTATAAATTGACTTAGGTAAAATTCCCTGTGCATCTGCACCCCTTAATCCGGGAATAGTTTCAAAAAGGTTTTCTGTTTCTTCTCCCATTAATGAAGCAAAGCTTTCATTCGATTCGATAATTTTAAAATCTTTATTTACAATAACAATTCCCACAGAAATCTTTTGTAACATGTGGGATGAAATTATCATCGATTCTTTGGCACGCTCAAGTTTATTCTCTGCTTTTTTACGGTCAGTTATATCGAAAATTGAACCAACAATACCGATTATATTTTCCTCATTATCTCTGATTATTGCCTTGTTAAAAACTACATCATGTACAATGCCATCATTTGTCCTGAACTTTGTTTCATAAACCTGGTCTCCAGGGCTTTCCAGTAATTCCTTATCACGTTTTGAATAAATATCGGCCATCTCATTCGAATGTACATCATAAACCGATTTCCCGATAATCTTATCTTTTGTTAAACCAATTAGTTTTTCATGGGCATTATTGCAAAGAATGTAAACACCCTTGGTATCACGGTAAAAAATCGGGATAGGCAAAGCATCAATTATTTTTTGATGCAGTTCAAGGTTTTCCTGCCCGCTTAAATTAGATGATTTGGTTTCGTATATCATTATTCTATGTTATAAAGAAAAATTTCCTTAATATTAAATAATTATAATTTTATAGTCATAAATGTAGCTTAATTAAAAGCTCTGATTATATAAGCTGTAACTTTGTTCGAAATTATAAATAAAAATCAAGAACCTGAAATATGCATGTTTAATTCATTTAAATAGAAAGATATCAGGTTTTTAATAAATTGATTAATAATACAGGTTATTAAGAGATTCAGAACTTCTGATTGAAAAAATAGTATATAAATATTATGAAGCAAAAAATTAAATCAAAAGAAGAGTTGAATGAAATTAAAAATAATATTCAGCTTGAATTCAAACAAATGGGGAATCTAAACGATGCCGGGCAAATGGTTCAGATACGTATAGGGATGGCAACTTGTGGGATTGCTTCCGGAGCAAAGGAAATAATGCATTATTTAAAAGAAGAAACCGAACATCAGGCTATTGATGCTAAAGTAATGCAGACCGGCTGCCTGGGTTATTGTTATGCTGAACCCACTGTTGAAGTAACACTCCCCGGAGAGGAACCAGTGGTTTTTGGTTACGTAAATAAAAAAAGGGCCCAGGAAATAATTGATGTATATATCAATATGGGAAAACTTGTATATCCTGTTATTCCCCTGAATTTCAGAACCATTGATGAATAAACAAACCTCTAACTATGATAGAAAGTAAAAAACAGCTTAGGATAGCACTGCGGAATTGCGGTTTTATCGATCCTGAAAAAATCGAAGAATATATAGCGCGTGATGGCTATCAGGCATTGGCTACCTGCCTTACAGAAAAAACTCCTGTTGAGGTAATAAATGAAGTAAAAGAATCAGGACTGCGTGGCCGTGGTGGAGGTGGTTTTTCAACAGGCTTTAAGTGGGAATTAACACATAAATCACAATCAGATAAAAAATATGTGGTTTGTAATGCCGATGAGGGTGATCCGGGTGCTTTTATGGATCGGTCGATTCTGGAAGGAGACCCGCATTCGGTCATCGAAGCAATGGCAATTTGTGGTTATTGTATTGGTGCCGATGAGGGATTGGTTTATATCAGGGCAGAATACCCGCTTGCAATAGAAAGGCTAAAAATTGCAATAAACCAGGCCAGAGAATATGGTTTGTTGGGAGAAGATATTTTTGAAACCGGTTTTAATTTTGATATCGAACTTCGATACGGAGCCGGAGCATTTGTTTGCGGAGAAGAAACAGCTCTGATCCACTCTATGGAAGGGCTTCGTGGTGAACCTACTTTCAAACCTCCATTTCCATCGGAATCGGGATATATGGAAAAACCTACTAATGTAAATAATGTAGAGACCTTTGCCAGTGTTCCTGTTATTATTAATAAGGGAGCAAGCTGGTTTAATAAAATCGGTACCGAAAAATCAAAAGGTACCAAAGTTTTTGCATTAGCCGGAAAGATTAATAATGTAGGATTGATTGAAGTTCCCATGGGAACAACACTCCGCGAAGTTATTTATGAAATTGGTGGAGGCATAAAAGATGGAAAGGAATTTAAATCAGTTCAGACGGGTGGCCCATCCGGAGGTTGCCTGACAAAAGACTTTTTGGATACTCCAATCGATTACGATAACCTGATTGCTGCCGGATCAATGATGGGATCGGGTGGAATGATTGTAATGGATGAAGATGATTGTATGGTTTCAATAGCTAAATTTTATCTTGAATTTACCCTGGAGGAATCATGCGGAAAATGTACACCGTGCCGGATTGGAAATAAAAGGCTTTACGAAATTCTGGATAAAATAACTAAAGGTGAAGGTACTCTTGAAGATATAGACCGGTTACTGGAATTAAGTGCGGTTATAAAAGATACATCGTTATGCGGTTTGGGGCAAAGTTCACCAAATCCTGTTTTATCTACTATAGCCAGTTTTAACGATGAATACCTGGCTCATGTTAACGACGGAAAATGCCCGGCTGGGCAATGCAAAGCACTTCTGAAATATGTAATTGATGAAGATAATTGCACAGGCTGTACTTTGTGTTTCAGGAATTGCCCTGTAGGTGCAATTACCGGAGAGCGCCATGCCCCTCACTTCATCGATCAGGCTTTGTGTATCAAGTGTGGCGTGTGTTTCGAGAAATGTAAATTCGATGCCGTTAAAATGGCTTAACTTCAAATCTGAATTAAAATGCAAACTATAAATCTTACCATAGATAAAAACCCGGTAGTTGTAAACAAAGGAATTACAATTTTAGAAGCTGCTGTAGGAATGGGAATAAAAATTCCAACTCTATGTCATATGAAACTCGATGACCTGAATATTGAAAACCGTCCGGGAGGATGCCGGGTTTGTGTAGTTGAAGTAGAAGGAAGAAGGAATCTTGCTCCTGCATGTTGTACCGAAGTTCACGAGGGAATGGAAATCAATACTCATTCTATAAGAGCAATAAGTGCTCGTCGTACAGTAGTTGAATTAATCCTTTCCGATCACCCGGCCGATTGCCTTATTTGTGCAAAATCGGGGCAGTGCGAATTACAGGATATGGCTCATCAATTGGGTTTACGGGAAATTCATTATAAGGGTGAACAATCTACTTACCGTAAAGATACATCACCGGCAATTATCCGTGACGTAGATAAATGTATCATGTGCCGGCGATGTGAGATGATGTGTAACGAGGTTCAAACAGTTGGTGTTCTTTCAGCTATTAACCGTGGTTTTAACTCAGTTGTAGCAACTGCATTCGAAATGAACCTTGATCATTCTGCGTGTACTTATTGCGGGCAATGTGTAGCGGTTTGCCCAACAGGGGCATTAACCGAAGTGGATGAAACAGGAAAAGTTATCCGTGCTTTATCCGATCCATCTAAAACTGTGATTGTACAAACCGCTCCAGCGGTCAGGGCTGCTTTAGGCGAAGAATTCGGAATGGAAGCAGGTACTTTGGTAACTGGTAAATTGGTTGCTGCTTTACGCCGATTAGGATTTGATCATGTTTTTGATACCGATTTTGCTGCCGATCTTACAATAATGGAAGAAGGTACCGAATTGCTTGGACGATTAAATAAATTTTTGGAAGGTGATAAGGAAGTTAAACTTCCAATTCTTACTTCGTGTTGTCCGGCATGGGTGAAGTTTTTTGAACATCAATTTCCCGATATGAAGGAAATTCCTTCAACAGCCCGCTCACCACAACAAATGTTTGGTTCAATTGCTAAAACATATTTTGCCGATAAACTAGAGATTAAAAGGGAAGACCTGGTAGTCGTTTCAATTATGCCCTGTGTTGCAAAAAAATACGAACGTGGTCGCGACGAGTTTAAGGTAAATGGAAATCCGGATGTGGATCATGTTCTTACAACCCGTGAATTGGCAGCATTAATAAAACTTTCAAATATTGATTTTAATTCCCTTTCAAACGAAGATTTTGATAATCCGTTGGGGGAATCTACCGGAGCGGGTGTAATTTTTGGAACTACCGGAGGTGTGATCGAAGCAGCAGTGCGTACAGCATACGAAATTCACACCGGGAAAGAATTACCACGCCTCGATTTTGAAGAGTTGCGTGGCATGGAAGGATTAAGAAAAGCAACCATCGATTTTAATGGATTACCTATCAATATCGGGATTGCCCATGGTTTAGGAAATGCAAGAAAATTACTGGAAGATATACAATCCGGGAAAAGTGAATTCCATGCCATTGAAATTATGTCGTGCCCCGGTGGATGTATTGGCGGTGGAGGACAACCATATCACCATGGAAATGCCGAAATTATTAAAAAACGACAGGTAGCGATTTATCAGGAAGATAAAAATAAGGCGATACGAAAATCACATGAAAATCCACATATTGTAAAATTGTATGAAGAATTTCTAGGGGAACCATTGAGTGAGAAAGCACATCATTTGTTGCATACTGAGTATTTTGACAGAACAAAAAAATAGTGAAAAGACAAAAGTCAATTGTCATTAGTCATTAGGAAAAACAAAAAATGAATGTTATGAAACTTGAAGATTTAATTGTTTATCAAATGGCGATGGAAATAGGAGAAGAAGTATATGAAATTGTTGATAGATGGGAAAGTTTTCCTAAATGGACAACTGGCAAACAGTTGACAGAAGCCGCTGATTCAATTGCAGCAAATATAAGTGAAGGATATGGCCGCTATTTTTATAAAGAGAACAGGCAATTTCAATATTATTCAAGAGGTTCTCAAACGGAAACCAGAACATGGTTAACAAAAGCGAACAACAGGAATTTAATTGAAAATGAAAAGTTCAATGAATTAATGGAAAAAATGGAATTGCTTGCCATTAAGCACAATGCTTATATAAAATCAATAGGTTCTAAACCAAATGACCAATAAACCAATGACAAAATTTTAAAATCATGCCAAAAATAAAATTATCAGAACATACAATTGAAATCATCAAAGATGCCTGCAAGCAGTTTGATAATAAGGAAAGTGAATTGATCAATGTACTTCATTCAGTTCAAGGCAAATTAGGGTATTTACCCGCTGAAGTTCAGGAAGTTATTGCAAAGGAATTGAAAATGTCGCTTGCTAAAATCTACGGAGTAGTTACTTTCTATTCCTTTTTTACCATGATACCTCAAGGAGAGCATCCCATTTCGATATGTATGGGAACGGCCTGTTATGTGAGGGGTGCCGAGCAGGTTTTAGCTGAATTAAAACGCCGCCTAAAAATTGAAGTGGGGCAAACTACTCCCGATGGAAAGTTTTCATTAAGTAGCCTTCGTTGTGTAGGCGCCTGCGGTTTGGCACCAGTTGTAACGGTTGGTGAAAAAGTTTTCGGACGGGTTTCACCACAACAGGTAAAAGAAATTATTGAAGAATATTCTGTTGAAGAGGAATCAAAATCAGCGTAGTAATTTTAGAAATAATTTTGACAAGCTCCCGGCATATTGTGCCGGGATTTTTTTTGTAACTTGATCCAAATTTTAAAGGATCATGCAAAAAACCATTCTTTCCATCGATTGCGGAACACAAAGCCTGCGGGCAATCCTTTTCTCACTTCAAGGAGACATTTTAGATAAAGAACAAATATCTTATAAACCATATTTTAGTGAACAACCCGGGTGGGCTGAACAGGATCCGGAAGTATATTGGGATAGTTTATGTAATGCATGTTTGGCCATAAAAAGCAGGAATTCAAATTTATTTAAAAGTATTGCTGGAGTGGGGGTAACAACTCTTCGTGACAGTATGGTGAATGTGGATAAGGATGGAAAGACACTTCGCCCAACTATGGTATGGCTCGACCAACGCAAGGCAAAACTTGTTTACAAACCAGGATTTCCTTTAAATCTGGCATTGAAAGTGGTTGGGATGGATGAAGCGTTGCAACGCTTGCAAAAAGAAGGAAAGAGTAATTGGATTCAACAAAATCAACATGAAATATGGGAACAAACCCATAAATATCTTCAGGTTTCGGGTTTCCTGAATTTTCGGTTAACCGGAGAATTTTCTGACTCAATTGCATCACAAATCGGTCATATTCCTTTTGACTATAAAAATTTAAAATGGGGCAATCCAAAAGTATTAATGGATTTTGGCGCGAAGATTTATCCAATAGAAACTGAAAAATTACCTGAACTTATTAATCCGGGAGAAGAATTAGGGAAAATTACTAAAATAGCTTCAGAACAAACAGGAATAAAAGATGGTGTTCCGGTTATTGCCTGTGGATCGGATAAAGGCTGTGAAACTATTGGAACAGGTGTGGTTAATAGTTCAATGGCAAGTTTAAGTTTTGGAACAACGGCTACAGTTCAAACCACGGTGAAAAAATATATGGAACCCATTCCGTTTATGCCTTCATATCCCGCTGTTGCTATAAATCAATTTAACCCGGAAGTGGAAATTTTCAGGGGTTACTGGATGATCACCTGGTTTAAAAATGAATTTGCTTATAAAGAAGTTGAAGAGGCAGCCAAAAAAGGTATTTCGGCAGAGCAGGTTTTAAACGGATTGCTCACTCAATCGCCATCAGGGGC
>JABMQB010000958.1 GCA_013203525.1 Mariniphaga sp. | reverse complement strand
CCCAAGAACAAATTATGTCAATTACTCACAATAAAAAATACTTGGATTATTTCAATGCGGCATTATATGGTTAAATTGGTATAACATCCTTGTATACTTCAATCAGTCCTCCACCCATGGCACCGCAATCATCCAGTTCGCGGGTAACAATGTACTGCCCAAAAGGGTAGGACCACTTGTTCATCTCAGGGGTATATTTTTCCTGAAAAATAGCAACATTGTCAAAAGCGAATTCATAGTTTTTGATAGAAAATTGTTTGTAAGATGGCTCATTAAAATATTCAGCAAAATCGATCATTGCAATATTTAACACTCCATTCCAATAATTCCAGGTATTGTACGGACTCCTGATTTGAACAGCAGGGGAGTAGCTTTCTTCATTAACACTTTTAAGAATTTCACCATTATTTCGATTGATAAAATCCCAGCTTGTATTTTTTAGGATATTATCGGCAATTGATCGTATTATTTTTTCATCATCGCTATTTGGCTGGGCAAAAACATTTATTACAATCAGGCATGAAATAAATACGGATAATAGAGTTTTCATATTTTTTGGTTTAGATTATTTATGATTCAATAAAAACCTCGAAACCGTCATGGTGAGCTTGTCGAACCATTATTTTTAATCATCCTTCGACAGGCTCAGGATGACTTAATTACATATTTGATGCAAGTTAGTAAATTGAATAAAAGATCAGTTAATTGAATTTATTATTTTGTGCCAAATCCTTTAAAAAATGTATAACAGAAAACACCCCCCGGTTCAGCACACTGGTACAAATCATCAACACCCTTTTTCATTCGTTCAGGATTAATTAATTTTTTGTTTACAGCTTCAGTTGCAATGCCTTCAATCATTGCTGCAAAAGTATTTTTTGTAAATCCTTCAACCAGTACAGGTTTTGAATCATCGACATAAACCATACGTGGCGATACATTAATATTGTTAAAACCGCTTTCGTTTAAAATTGGGTAAAGCCTTCTTCCGATGTTTGCATCACCACCGTTTTGTTTTTGCAGGTCAACCAGGCATTGAACTCCTTCCATTGCTTCAGTACTGTCTGGATGAAAGTATGTTGAACCATGGTCGCCTTCAATTAACATGATTGTTCCCCCAGGTTTTAAAACTCTTCTGAGTTTAGCTAAGGCCTCCATAGGATTGGGTAAATGTTCCAGTACAAAACATAAAAATAAATGGTCGAAATAGTTATCCTCAAACGGCAGATTAAATATATCAGCTTGCTGAAATGAAACATTTTTTATCTCCAGAGAATTTATAGTGTTTCCAGCTTCTAATAGCGAGTCGGGCGAAATATCAATTGATATAAAATCTGAGTGTGGATTTTTAGGAGCAATTGTTTTGGTTTGGGCACCAACTCCACAACCGGCTTCGAGAATTAGTGAACCTTCAGTCCAAACAGAATCATAATGAAAGATTTCTTCGAGTGTTTTTGCCTGATCCATTAATCTAACTGCTTCCCTTCTTGAATATCCGTGTACGTATTTTTTCATAAATATTTCAGAATTATAAATTGTTTTGTTTTTTTAACCTTAACAGGTAGGTAAGGTTAAAAACTAAAGATATTCCAAATAAGACACCTGAAAAAATAAACAATGTAAGTTGCATGTTAAAAAGGAAATAATTTAATATAAAACTCACAATTCCGAAAACTAATGAGAACTGACCAATTACAAGAAGTGTTTTTTTGTTTTGCATTTAATTCTGGATTAAAAAAGGTATGCTTTGATATTTATTACAGTTTAAATCGTTCAAATAGAAATTCAAAAGCCAGCGAGTTATTTCCCAGAGCTAAAGCATAAACTTGCCATTTATATGAACTTTCATTTTCAACCAGCAAAGAATATTTCATGGCTGCGTCATTTATTTCCATCATGGGTTCATCTGATAAACCGTAGAAATCAATTTGATTTGAGTTTCCGGCTAAATGATTTCGACCAATAAAATTTAATATATATGAGTTCTGATTTTCAAAAAAGGAACCACAATAGGCTTTTTTATAATTATCGTAGCCTATTATTCTGGTTGCAGAATATGGCTCTGGCCTCATATTCCCCTTTTCATCAGGGGCATATATTTCACCCGTAATTTGTTCCATTAAAAATCTTCCTTCATGAAGCAGTTCATTTTTGGCCTTGCATTTTGATTCCCAACACTGGCCACTGCCGTGGAATATTAATTTTACATCCCATTCGCCAATCATTTTTTTAAACAGTTGGTGATGTTCTGTAGGCTGTTGAATTAAGCGCCATTTTTTGATTAATTGAATAAATTCATTAGGGGCATTGGATTGTTTTTTGCTCATAATACCTTAGTTTTCCGAAAGATAGAAAATGTTCGAAAAAGAAGCAACGTGGCATTAATGTAAAAGGGATTATAAAAAGATATTCTTAACCTTGATTTAAGCTAAAAACGGAAGTAAATTTTTTTTAAAAGCAGAATAATATACGTTGAAATAAATATTTATATTGATTAGTTTATCGCTAAAAATTATCATCAAGTACGAACCAATCATAAACAATCTTTCTTTCAATAGATTCGTTTTTATGCCAGAAGGCATTTGTATGGTTATCGTAAGTATAATTTTTTTCAAGCTTTGAGATATTGGTTGATATTTCTTTCAAAGCACTAATCATCATTTTAACTTCCATGTTTGTCGTTGTAGGGTGAAGTGACCAACGCACCCAGCCCGGTTTTTCAGAAAGGTCGCCATGGTTGATTTTATCGGTAATCTCTACCGATTTTTCATAAGTTACTTCAAGAAGATAATGTCCATATGTGCCGGCACAAGCACAACCACCCCGAACCTGAATTCCATACATATCGTTTAAAAGCCTGACAAGAAGGTTGTAATGGATGCCTTCTATGTAGAATGATATAACTCCAAGCCTGTCGCGTACATTGTTAGCAAGGATATGTAAACCTTCAATTTTATCTAATCCTTTGAAAGTAATATCCAGTAATTCTTTTTCCCTGTTTTTTATGTTTTCAATTCCCATCTGTGTTTTTAATTGAAAACAAAGTGCAGTTTTAATTGATTGAAGAAATCCAGGAGTACCTCCATCTTCGCGTTCTTCAATATTATCTACATATTTATATTTTCCCCAGGGGTTTGACCAGTCTACTGTTCCTCCGCCAGGATGGTCGGGGACCTGGTTTTTATACATCGATGCATCAAAAATCAAAACACCTGACGAACCTGGCCCTCCCAGGAATTTATGAGGAGAAAACATTACAGCATCCAGTTTCTCCATTGGATCTTCGGGATGCATATTTATTTCTTCATAAGGGGCACTGGCAGCATAATCGATAAAACAAACACCCCCATATTCATGCATTATCTTTGCCATCTGATGGAATGGTGTCCTGACACCTGTTACATTTGAGCAAGCAGTAAAAGAACCAATTTTAAAGGGCCGTTCTTTGTATTTTTCCAGGGCTTTCCTTAGGTTGTCTAAATTTATGGTCAAGTCATCGTTGGGCTCTACAATTACAACGTCGGCATTAGTTTCGTACCAAGAGGTATGGTTTGAATGATGCTCCATGTGAGTAATAAAAACCACAGGTTTTTCGCGTTCTTTCTGGCAGTGGCTGTGAATTACCTGCCCGCAGTATTTTAATCCAAGTATGCGTTGAAATTTATTGATTACCACGGTCAAACCAAATCCGGCAGTGATAATTACATCGTTGGGTCCGGCATTTACATGCTCTTTAATCAACTTATGTGAAAGTTGGTATGCTCTTGTCATTAAAATACCTGTTTCGCTGGTTTCTGAATGAGTGTTCCCAACAAATGGACCAATTGTATTTGTAATTTGATCTTCAATTGGGCGGTAAAGCCTTCCACTGGCAATCCAATCGGCGTAGTTAATTATTTTATTGCCATAAGGGGTTGTTATCTGTTGGTCGATTCCGATGATATTTTTTCTAAACCGTTCAAAATAATTTTCCAGTTTGCCCATTTAGTTTTATTTACGTTGCTCACAAAGAAAACAGATTTGACTGAATATTTTTGTGTGAAATGTCATTTTCACGTGTAAAAAACTAATACACTTATTTTAAATGACAATTCGTCATAAAAAAGCTGATGGCATGTTGTTTGATTTCAGCTCTCGCATTAATAAAATGTTTAATTAAAATTCAATAGAAATGCAAAAAGGAAAAATTGGTGTAACCAGTGAAAATCTTTTCCCGATAATAAAAAAATTCCTTTATTCTGACCACGATATCTTTTTACGTGAAATTATATCTAATGCTGTTGATGCAACTCAAAAGTTGAAAACCCTTTCTGTTCGTGGTGATTACAAAGGTGATATTACCAATGCGAAAGTAAAGGTGTCTCTTGATACCGAAGCAAAAACACTTACTGTTTCTGACAATGGTATAGGAATGACTGCCGAGGAGATTGATAAATATATTAATCAGATCGCATTTTCGGGGGCTAACGAATTTTTGGAAAAATATAAAGAAGATGCAAATGCAATTATTGGACATTTTGGATTAGGATTCTACTCTTCATTTATGGTTTCTGAAAAAGTTGATGTTATATCTAAATCATTTCAGGAAGGATCGAAAGCTATAAAATGGAGCTGTGACGGCACACCGGAATATTCGATTGAAGATGCTGAGCGTGAAGAAGTAGGAACCGATATTGTGATGCATATAAACAAGGATTCAAAAGAATTTCTCGAAAAATCAAAAGTTTCAGAAATCCTTGAAAAGTATTGTAAATTCTTACCGGTTCCAATTTTATTTGGAAAAAAGACCGAGTGGAAAGAAGGTAAAGAAGAGGAAACAGATGAGGATAACCAAATAAATGATACCAATCCTGCATGGACAAAAAAACCTGTCGACCTGAAAGACGAAGATTATGATGGTTTTTACCGCAGGTTATATCCTATGGCTGATGATCCCTTATTTAATATCCACTTGAATGTTGATTATCCGTT
>JABMQB010000957.1 GCA_013203525.1 Mariniphaga sp. | reverse complement strand
TGGGCGCTCTGCCGGGCGGATTATTAATTTTCCTTTTTCAACGCTGGTCCTTAAAAAAAGACTTTCGATCATGGACTATTCTTACATCTGGTGACGGGGAAATTATGATTCCTAAATGGAGTAAACTCTGGTGGTGGATACTGATCAGTATCGTAATTCTCTTTGCAGGACTATTGATTGGTGTAGTATTAGCAAGATAATTGATTGAAGACAGTTACATTAAGCCCTTCTAATAAACCAGCGTCATCGGAGTTGTTTCAAGTGGCACAAAAGATGTATTTATGAATATGTCATTATAATCTGAGCTTTTGTTATTAAATTGAAATTTAATTGTTTCTTGAGGATTTTGTTTTTCAGATTTTAATGCACAACTACAAAAAAACAAAATAAAAAAAGGGACAAAATAATATTTCATGATTATCATTTGTTTTATCATTTCAAAATGACTTATTTATTGTATAAACTTGATAATGAGCCTACTAATAAAATGAGAAAATTATCATTTGTGCTGTTTTCCCGTCTGTGCTTGAGTTTAAAACTATTATATTGATTCTAAAACCCATATATGAAAGTTGTACATTTTTCTTTTGCTATGTTTTGGGAAATAGAAATAATTGAATATTCAAAAGAGATTTAGTTTTATATGACCTAAAATCTATCAAAAGACATTGAAATCTGCAATGATGAAGAAAATAATTGTGGAATTGATGCAAAAGCCTATTTTAATATACTTGCAGCATTATATGAGTGTGAATGTACTTTGTTGAAGGAATTTATTATTTGCTTGAAAAACAAAGTATTATAAAAACCGGTATTACGGCTTTTATAGATGAGTATGTTTTATCTCCTGCAAAAATCTTTAAAAAATACACTGACAGGGGTGTTGGATGTCAGCAGTTTGTTATTGGATTGAATGAAGCTTTATCAGGGAGTGAGTTGAATACAGTTCCTAATAACAACTTTCACTTATTGAAAAATAAGGGTCACATGTTCCTACTTGATGAATGGAAGAATATTTTATCTGAATTAATCAAACAAACTACATACAACAAAAAATAAACGCCATTAAAACAGGCGTTTATTAAAACCGTTATGCTAAAGACCTACAAATGTATAAAATGTAACTTAATTAATAATAAACTCGTTTAAATTGAAATAGTTAGAATAGAATTTAAAACTATTTTGTAATTATTTCTTGTAAAAACTTCAATTTTGAAACCTAATAATGAGGAGCAAACGGATGAAATCTTTGTTAAAGATACTGGTCTTGATGGCTGTCATTTCCTCAAGTTCAAACTTCCTGATGGCCCAATGGATTCAAAGTGGTCCGGATAACGGTACGGTAAACTGTCTGGCTTCTATTGACAATATCTTGTTTGCCGGATCCAACGGCGGTGTGTTTCTCTCTGCGGACGGCGCTGACAGCTGGAATCATCCTATGTCGGAACTATGGGCCAAGGAAGTGACGAACTTTGTAGTCATGGGCACTAACCTCTTTGCCGCTGAGCGATATCTCGGGGGTTTTTCTCGTTCAAGCAACAATGGCAGCAGCTGGATTTGGGTCGGTACGGGCCTCCCATCAGCGGCCATCCTTGATCTCACCGTCCTGGACTCATTTATATTTGCAGGGACCCAGGGTGGCGGTATATATCGTTTCGATAACTTAGGGGCGAACTGGATCCCGGTCAATTCAGGGCTCTCAGCAGATACCGTTACATCGCTGGCTGTCATCGACACAGTTCTCTTCGCCGGATCGTGGGGGGGCGGAGTGTTTCGATCAATTAACTACGGCAGTAGCTGGATCCCTCTGACTTCAGGACTGTCAGAAGACACTGTCACTACACTCGCCGCAATAGACACGCAACTGTTTGCAGGGACTTATTCGGGAGGGGTGTTCCGATCGGGTGACTATGGCGACAACTGGGTTCCGATCTCTAACGGTCTTGCTAACGACCAGGTAACTTCTTTGGCTTCTATTGACAACAGCGTGTTTGTGGGAACTTCGAATGGGGTGTATCGCTCCACGGATAACGGGTGACTCGTCCTGAAAAAAGTTTACACTTTCTATTTCTTAATCCTGTTTCAAATTTACACTTTATTTTTAATCCTAAATATTGTTTACAGTTCTTAAACCCCTCTTTGTGGAGTGGAGC
>JABMQB010000956.1 GCA_013203525.1 Mariniphaga sp. | reverse complement strand
GCTCCACTCCACAAAGAGGGGTTTAAGAACTGTAAACAATATTTAGGATTAAAAATAAAGTGTAAATTTGAAACAGGATTAAGAAATAGAAAGTGTAAACTTTTTTCAGGACGAGTCATCGAGGCATCCCTTCCTCCGAGCTAAAAACACAATCATTTTGTTTGATGATCGAATAGGTGGAACCGTCTTTTGCAACTTTAGTACTAATACTAATATTAGTATCAAAAACAACTTTGTGGTGTATGTTTGATGCATTAAGATTTGAAATACAACAAACAACTGCTAGACTAGCTAATAGTTTTTTTAGGGTCTTCATAATGTTTAATTTTAAAGATTAGAATAATTATTGAATAATTAGTTTCCCCCTGATTGGTAATAATCCTTTAGATTTTAGAATGTAGGAATATACGCCTAAGGGAAAATCTTTTAGGTTTAACTCAAAACAGTTAGCATTTCTTATATCTTCACTAACGATAATATTTCCATTTAAATCAAATAATTCCAGATAATCAAAATCAAGATTGTCAAAATATACTATTCCATCAGAAACAGGATTTGGATAAACATTAATTTCCAGGTTAGGAAGTGTTGGAATATCATTGAGGATAAATTTAGGGATACAGTCATTATAAATATTATTCCGTCCTGAATTGAAATAAAGTAATGTATCATTTTGATGCATACAAACTAAATCGTTACTCATACCATTGGTTGGCCAACTACTATAACAGATTAATAATCCTTGTAAACTGCCTATTCCTTCAATCCAAACAATTTTATTGTGATTGTCAAAAGTGAATACTTTCCTATAACTATCATTAATCTTGATTGTATCAACATTAGCTATGACCTCATCACCTAAAAGACAGTATGTAAATATACTGTCCCCATAGGAAGAGAATAGTGTATCACCTTCATTTAAGGAAAAATCAAATAATAGAATTTCTTTTACATCAGGGGTGACTTGAAATAAACATTTGCTAGCATATACTCTTTTCAAACTGTCTTCCCTGATACCTCCAATGCAAATTGAGTTTTCGCGTGTAATTTTAGAAGTACTTGTTGAATGATATAGTTTATTATAAATAATACCATTTATTAATGTATCTTCATTAAACAATGCGTATTGATTATATATCCAATTTGGCGGAGGCTCTGAAATAGGCTTCCAAAATACTTCACTCCAAATAGCATTTGAATCTGGGAATGGGACATATTTATATTCTTGCCCTATGGTATTTAATGCGGTGAAAATGAGAAGAAATAATAACAATATTTGTTTCATTTTTATCAATATTTGAGAATTAATAATTAAAATATATGTGCTAGTATCTATTTTTCGAAATATGTTCAGAATACATTATTTAGAGTATTTTATTTGGGTTTTATAAAACAAGTTTTTCATTCTACAAGTTAATCATTTTCAATTAAATATAAAAATATTAAACAACCTCCTTTCCGGAATAAAAAAAAGAAGGCATCCTTAAATAAACCTGTTGATTTTTGAGTGGGTTGTTTCCATATTCGTAACTTTAAAATTTGAGAGTCCTGCAGATTTTTATAAGGAGGCAGGATTAAATAACAAAGCTAAATTACTGTTTTAAAATAAATAAAGCAAGAAGTTAATTTAGCCCCCCCTCCTGTTTTTTATTGTAAAAAACCTGAAAATAAGCACATTAAGCATCAAATTAAAAAATATGTTATTCGGCAGGCACTAAAAGGTTGTCGGTTCTAATTGATTCATTTTTAGTTTTCCGGTGTAGTAAAATCAGAAATCATCAATCAAAATTTGTAAATTGATTTATATTTTTCGCACAAGCAACTTTTTATTTTAATGATAAAAATTGAAGTTAGAGAATCAGAATTTGCCATGTGGGAATCCTCATGTACAAAGGAGGTGCCCAATGCAGGAGGGCGAAGGATTGAACAGTATTATAATAATAATTCCGTTTTATTTTTTATAAACCACCAGTGTCAAATCCATCGGATATCTTCCCGAATCTTTACCGTAAATTGAAAGGCCTCCCCGGTTAACGGTCGATTCATCAACATAAAGA
Source organism: Mariniphaga sp. (assembly GCA_013203525.1). Taxonomy (GTDB): domain Bacteria; phylum Bacteroidota; class Bacteroidia; order Bacteroidales; family Prolixibacteraceae; genus JABMQB01. Next base: position 3,564 of record JABMQB010000956.1, on the reverse strand, counting down.
CGGATAGTAACTTTTCCGGTTTTCAAAGCTGATTTTTTTGATGTTTCATCAAGTTCTGCCACAACAAGATATCCATATGAACCTGCTTCATCCAGCAACCAGGGTTTACTCTGGTCATCACTTCCCCATTCCCAGCCCGGCACCTGATTCATCCATGAGAGGATTCCAGTGTGGTCGGCGGGGTCATCAGGTAATTCAATTTCTGCAATTCTCTGGTCGTTGGCTGTTATTTTTACCACTGATGCATGCTGTTTTTCATCGGTTTGAGGATAACTGTTTTTACCATAACCCGGATCAATTCCTTTCTCCGAAACAATTGTCATACCTATACCTTCAGCATCACCTTCTTCAAGGTATTTTCCTTGAGGATATCGCGAAGCCAATTCAGCCCTAAACTCAATATTTTCGATTTCTGCGGATTCTAAACCTGTTGGCAAATCAAATTCATATTCAAAAAAGCCTGATCCCATCCCCCATACTTTATTGCCATTTTGAGGAGCCAAATGTTTAGCGCTCCATGAGGCATTTGAAAATTCATCAGGAGCTTTTGTAATTGTATTAGGCTGATCGATATCAGAAATAACTTTAAACGGTATAAAATTCTGCTGGAGCACTTCTCCTGAGCCACTTATCAGTTTGGTAGCAAAAATCATAACTGCATTTTTATCCGGAAGCTGCAAACTAACAGGTGATAATTGTGTATAGGTAAAAGGCGATGCTGTAGCCTCAATGTCTCCTGATGTATGTTCAAATTTTTCACCCAGTTCATCCCAACCATAAACTGAATAGTTAATTTTTAGGTTATCGGGAAAATTGTTTGTTACCACACTAATCCCAACCGGAATTTCAACTTGAGAACCTCCTTTAAATTCCTGAAAGAAATTATCGCCTGCAACTACGTATAAGTCTTTATGGAAATCTTTCATTGTCATTCCCGGGCAAAGTTCATCCAATCCAAACATTTTGTTTGAGCGGTCGAAGCGGTAATATCCGTTCCACTCATTGATTACATCATGAAATTCGGTAAAAAGGAAACCAGCAATCTTAGGGCGTTTTCTGAATTCATTCATCATAATGTGGTATTCCCAGGTTAAATCGATATCACCCGTACTTCCATCATAGCCCCAAACTGCACCACATTCTGAGTTAAACATGGGTTCGTTGCCTTGTTTGTTTCCTCCAATATAGTTATGCGTAGATCCAGGATAGGTATTTTCAACCATTTCATCGAGGAATCCAGCCCAGTGGCGAGCCGGTGAATAGCGGTGCCAGGTATTAATATCGGTAATAACATGATCCCAGTTGCATGGAGAATTGTCTTCAACTAACCGTGTTGAGTCATATTCTTTAGTTTTGTAATACCATTCTTTTACCCATCCCTGTGTTTCAGGTGAATAATATCGTCGTCCTTCTTCATTGGTGCTAAATAGCCCCCAGGTTTCGTTAAACAACACCCATGAAAAGATGGAGGGATGATTGTAATCTCTTTCAATTTCTTTTTCGGCAATGTATTCCCAGTTGGCTTTGGCTTCATCGGTAGGTTCACCCCAGAAATTGGGGACGTCTTCCTGGATTAGTAGCCCCAGTTTATCAGCCCAATACAACTTACGGGGGATTTCAGCTTTAATATGAATCCGAAGTCCGTTTAATCCTAAATCTTTTGCTCTTTGAATTTCTTCTTTCATAAACAGGTCGGATGGAAATGTATAAAATCCTTCGGGATGGTAACTCTGATCAAGTGCCATTTTCATATAAAGAGGTTCATTATTCAAAGCTACATACTGAAAATCTTCACCTTCAATTGGAATTGCAGATATTTTTCTCATTCCAAAATAGGTTGATACTTCATCAGTAAAACCTGTTCCTTTTACAGCTGCTTTAACTTCATAAAGATAAGGGTCGTCAAGAGTCCAAAGCCTCATGTTTTCAATAGGGAATGTGAATTCTCCCTTTTTATTTCCAGCATTAATTATCCCCTTGTAGTCAATAGAATCGTTTTTATTAAATAATCTGAATTCAGCGGCCTGGTTAATTTCTTCAGACAACTTCACCTTCACCTTAATTTCTTTTGTGTCGATATCGGGCGTGAATTTTATGGATGAAATGAAATTTTTGTTACGAGCTTCTAGATAAACCGTTTGCCATATTCCTTTTGCGTTACCGTAATACTGTTTACCTGATGGACGATTATCCAGTTCTTCATCTTCAACTCTAACTGCTATTTCATTGGTTCCTTCAGTTAAAAATTCAGAAATATTAAAATCGAATGGAATATAGCCACCTTTGTGCTCGCCAACTAATTTGCTATTAATCCATACTTTTGTATGAAAGTCGCTGGCACCAAAAATCAGCCAGGTATTTTTATCTGTCCAATTTTCAGGATCGCTAATATTATATTCTCTATAATACCAACCAATATGAACATTTGGTTCCTGAATTCCACTTAATGGGCTTGCCCATGAAAATGGAACCAATATTTTCTGGTCGAAAAATTCACCACTGTTTTGCCAATTTTCAGTTTCTCCAATATTTTCTGTGTCGGAAGCAAATTTCCATTGTCCGTTGAGGTTCATCCAGGTGCTTCGTTCAAAATCGGGGCGGGGATGTTCCGGCAATGGAATTTCAGTATTTTTTTGCTGGCATGAAAAAAATAAAACTGAGATTATAAGTATGAGTAAATTGGATTTCATCGGAATTAGTTATTAAAAATTGTTTGAGAAATAAAATTAACTGAAATATTCCGATAATCAGAAATAATGTGATGGGAATATTTATGTTCTGAAGCTTGTATTGTTGTGGTAAGTGCAATTACTTTGCATCCCACATCAAAAGCCGCTTTAGTTCCTGAAGGGCTGTCTTCGAAAACGATACATTCTTCAGGCTTTTTTTTAAGTAAGTCAGCAGCTTTAAGGAAAATTTCGGGATCAGGTTTGCCCTTAATTACCATAGTATCATCAACTATGTGATTGAAGTAATGATTAATATTTAATCCCTCTAAAACCAGTTTAACATTTCCGGGAGGAGCAGAGGTGGCAATTGCTGTTTTTATATCGTTTGCATGCAGTTTCTGCAAGAAAGAAATAAGCCCATTAATCGGTTTTATTTCCGTTTGATAATTTTTTCTGTAAATTATTTCTTTTTGTTCACTAAATTGAAATACTTCTTCTGAGGTGAGTTTCTTGTTAAACAGTTCAGGCAAAACCTGTTGGTTCGTTTTTCCAAAAAATATGGTGTTAAATATTTCTTTTGAAAAAGGAATATTGTATCCTTTGCAAAATTCCCCCCATGCTTGTTTATGGTAGCTGGCATTATCAACCATAGTTCCATCCAAATCAAAAATAATTGCAAACGACATAAAATATATAGTTTATTCAAATGTAGTGCTTTGAAAAGTAAATCAGCCATAAGATGCCTATCCAAGGACCATTTTTATAAATATTTCCGCTTAAGTATATCTTTAGCTCTACAGAAAGTAGTTCATCTTAAAACGGACTAATTTTGTAGTTAGATTACAATGAATGAATTTATTAAAATTTTAATTCACAATTTAAATAAATACTGGGT
>JABMQB010000955.1 GCA_013203525.1 Mariniphaga sp. | reverse complement strand
GTTGATGTATCGCCTGACAGACCATTGTTGATCGATAAATTTTTGGAAGATGCAATTGAGGCGGAAGCCGATGCCATTGCAGATGGTACTGATGCTTTTGTTCCGGCGGTGATGCAACATATTGAATATGCCGGGATACATTCAGGTGATTCTGCTTGTGTGATCCCTCCTGTTGTAATTCCTGAAAAACATAAAAAAACAATTTACGAATATACGAGAAAGATTGCTATCGAATTAAATGTGGTTGGTTTAATGAATATGCAATATGCAATCTACGACGATACTGTATATGTATTAGAAGCTAATCCACGTGCTTCACGCACAGTACCTCTCGTTTCAAAAGTTTGCAATATTTCAATGGCTAATATTGCCACTCAGATATTGTTGGGAAAAAAACTTTCCGGCTTTAATTTAAAGGATAAAAAGTTTAATCATTTTGGTGTTAAAGAGGCTGTTTTCCCGTTTAATATGTTTCCTGATGTTGATCCTTTACTTGGTCCTGAAATGCGTTCAACCGGCGAGGTACTTGGGTTGGCCGATTCGTATGGATTAGCATTTTTTAAATCGCAGGAGGCAACCCAAACTTGTTTGCCAATAGAGGGTAATGTATTAATTACCATTGCCGACAGGGATAAAGAGAAGATTATTGAGACAGCCCGAAATTTTAAGGAAATGAATTTTAAGATTTTGGCTTCCGAAGGAACAAAAAAATTTCTCGCCGGGTTTGGAATAGAAGCTATATCAATAAAAAAGATTTACGAAGGACGTCCAAATATTATTGATGCAATTAAAAATGGTGAAATTAATTTGGTTGTTAACACTCCTGCCGGCAAACAAAGTGAATACGATGATTCGTATATTCGTAAAAATGCGATAAAATATAAAATACCTTATATCACAACAACCTCGGCAGCACTTGCTGCAACCAAAGGGATTAAGGATCGCCGAAATGGAGAATATAAAGTGAAATCTTTACAGGAATACCATTTGGGTATTGAAGATTGAATTTGATTTAAGAAGTAGTTTTATCAGAAACAAAGCTTGGCACTTTAGTGTTTAAAGGATTAAACTTTTGAAATGAGACTCGATTTTAAGAAATGGAGCTTGGTAATTGCTGTATACCTGATATTGGTAATTCAATCCTCAGCTCAACCATTCAGATATAATGAAAAGGTTTTTGCAAAAGTAGACACTTTAATAGGAGTTGAATATGCAACTGCTCCATGGCTTAATAATCCTATTTCACTATTAGCCGAATATAATGTCCACGATGGGGAAAGTAGAACTGAAGAACGACCATTATTGATGGATATATTTTTACCAAACGGAGATACTTTAACAAAAAGGCCTGCAATTATTTTTGCACATAGTGGTGCGTTTATTTGGGGATCGCGGCAAGTTGACGATATGCATGCATTTTGTGATTCATTTGCACATCGTGGATATGTAACATCAACCATTGATTACAGGCTTGGGATGGGAGCCGATGTTATTAAAATATTTGGTGTTATTATATCTCTTAATATTACTGAGGTTCATGCAAAAAGGGCCTTGTACAGAGGCATACAGGATTGTCGGGCTGCCGTACGATATTTAAAATACAATGCTGAGCTTTATGGAATTGATACCACGCGAATTTATATGGTTGGAAGTAGTGCGGGAGGTTTTCTTGCTTTGCATAATAACTATATCGACAAAGATGAGGAGATACCAGTAGAAGTTCTTCAGGAACCATCATTAGGCGGAATTGACGATATTGGAATATCAGGTACCGGTTCATCATTGGATGCAATTGCCTCGTTTTGGGGAGCAATTTCGGATATCGAAATAATTGAAGATAATCCAACTCCTGTTTTTTTGGTTCATGGAACTGGTGATAATACTGTGCCATTCAAAAAGGGAATTCCATTATCAGGGATTGTACCACCAAATCTTACAGTTGGATTTACAATGCCAGAAACATATGGTTCTTATTGCATCGATACAGCATTAACAGGAAAGAATGTTTTCCATGAAACCTATTTTGTTGAAGGCGAAGGACATGAGTTTTATGGCGTAAATACCGGTGATTTTCCAGAAGACGGATCCAATCAATATTGGGATACAATTAACCATAAATTGAGTGATTTTTTATTGGATCGTTTTCGCCCGAATGCTGATTTTGATGTGGAAATAGATGGATTGGAAATAAGTTTTGTAAATCAATCTTCAAACGATTATTTGGTAGAATGGAATTTTGGGGATGGAAATATTAGTAATGCTTTACAACCTGTTTATGGTTATTATGAGCCCGGAGAATACAGAGTTCATTTACTAATTCAAAATCGGAATATGGCTTCGGATACTATTTCAAAAGTTATAGTTGTTTCTGATCCTGTTGTAGCTTCCGAAATAAATATAGAAAACATCCGGGTGTATCCAAATCCGGTAACAAGCAGGATAAATATTGCTGGTATTATGTCTCAATATGAAGTTACTGTTTACGATATTTTAGGCAGGCAATGGTTGAAATTTAGGAATATTGAAAACAACATTATAAATACCAATAATTTGGAACAAGGAATTTATTTATTGGAAATAAAATCGGAGAATTTTAAAATTGTCCGAAAATTCAGAAAGGTGGATTAATCGAAATAATCCTTTAAAACGTTAAACCATAAATCGTAACCCTTTTTATTCATATGTAAACCGTCTTCAATAAATATCTCTTTTATTGGTGTATTGGAATCATTAAGCATTATATCCCAAACATTAGCAAATTCAAGGTTTGATTCTTTACAATAAGCTTCGAGTTTTTTATTTAATTCTACATACTCATTTTTTAATTTCCAACGGGCAAGGCTCGGTTTTGGAGAAATAAGTATTATTTCCAAATCAGGTAGTTTGCTTATTATTTTATTAACCAGTTGTTTGGTGGTTTTAAGAATTTCTTCCGAAGACTTTTCTGATGCAATATCATTATCTCCTTCATAAATAAAAACTTTTTTTGGATTAAATCTCAAAATAGTTTCTTCTGAAAAATATAAAAGATCACTCATATGTGAACCACCAAAACCGGTATTAATAACAATTATACCCGGAAAATAAGATTGTACATCTTTCCACATCCTGACACTTGAACTGCCTGTGAAAACTACTATATTATCCCGGTCAGAGGTATTAACTTCTATTTGCCCAAATTGGTTAATTTCATTTTTAAAACGAAGTGGATCCTGAGCATTGGCAAAAAGAACTATAAAAAATATAGAAAAAATTAGTCCGATCCTGATTATTATTTTTGATTTCATATTATCTTGTTTTTCTGGTTAAAGAGATAAATTCACAATCGTTATTCCGGCACCACCAAGCTGTACATGTTCGTCTTTAAAATTTTTCACCATAGGTTCTGCCCGCAAATATTCGCGAATGATTTCTTTCAGAATTCCATGCCCTTTCCCATGAAGGATACGTAATTGGCCAACTTCTACCATTATTGCTTCATCAATAAACGATTGGATATTTGAAATGGCTTCCTCAACCCGTTGCCCACGGATATCAATTTCTGATTTAAAGGTTAATCGTTTAATTGCTAAATTTTTTGCAATTGCAGAAGTGGATTTGTTTTGCAACCGGTTTGTTTTTTTAGCCTGATTGTTACTAACTTTTTCAACTTGCTCCCTTGAAACTGTAGTCATTAACTGCCCAAAAGCAACTACTACATTTTTTTCATTAATCTGAATTACTTCACCGATGGTATTTTGCCCGATCATCCGAACCTGATCGCCTGGATTTATTTCCTTAGGTATTTCTTTACGCTCAATCTTTATTTCAGCTTTAAATTCTTCAGGCCTTTTTTCATTCCGTTTTCTCTCCCTTTCTTTTAGTTTATCAATTTTCCGTTGGATGTGTTCATCGTTTTTTATTTTTTCTGTTGTGACCTCATCTTTAAGATTTTCAAGCTCATCCCTGAGTTTTTTTGTTTTTTCTTTTTCGGCTTGGGAGTTTCTGATTTCCTGAATAGTATTTTCAACTTTTTTGTTAACTCCTTCCAATAATTGAGCTGCTTCTTCTTTTGCTTTTTTTAGAATTTCTTTTCTCAATCGTTCGGTTTCCTTTAGCTCATTTTGATAATCATCGGCCATATTATCAAGTATCTTTTCAACCTTTCTGATTTTTTGCCTTTTGCCTTCCCAGTATCGTTTATCACGAACTATGGTTTTTAGGTTTTTATCAAAATCAATATGTTTTTTCCCAATTTTTTCAGTAGCATCGTTTAGGATATCTTCCGGCAACCCGATTTTACGGGCAATTTCAAAAGCAAATGAACTACCTGGTTTTCCTATTTCCAGCTGGAAAAGTGGATTCATATTTTGCGAATCGTATAACATTGCCCCATTAATAATTCCATTTCCCGATGCAGCAAAATGTTTTAGGTTGGTATAGTGGGTTGTTATTACGCCATATGTACCCGATTCATTGAGTTTATTAAGGATCGATTCGGCTATTGCACCTCCCAGCATTGGTTCGGTTCCGGTACCAAATTCATCGATAAGAATAAGTGTTTTATTATTACAATTCTTCACAAAATGTTTCATGTTCATAAGGTGAGAGCTATAAGTGCTGAGATCATTCTCTATCGATTGTTCATCGCCAATGTCGATATATATTCCTTCGAATATTTCTGATTTACTTCCTTCATTTACAGGGATTAATAAGCCACACTGCAACATGTATTGAAGCAATCCTACTGTTTTCAGGCAAACCGATTTTCCTCCGGCATTAGGTCCTGAAATCATAAGGATATGGTTATCTTCAGTAAGCGTAATATTTAAAGGAACAATTTTTCGGTTTTCTTTTTTGAGAGATATCATCAGAAGTGGATGCACAGCTTTTTCCCAGGAAAGTTCCCGGGAGCCAGACAATTCGGGTTTGATAGCTTTGAACTTAATTGCAAGTTTTGCTTTAGCACGTATAAAATCAATCTCTCCAAGGAATTTATATGAAGCTCCTAATTCTTCGATATAGGGCCTGATGTTATTGGCAAATTCAATAAGGATACGGATTATTTCTCGGCGTTCTGCATATTCCAATTCCCTGATTTCGTTGTTCATTTCAACAATCTCGTTGGGTTCAACGTAGGCTGTTTTGCCTGTTGCCGATTCATCGTACACAATTCCTTTTAATTGCCTTTTTTTCGAAGAAGTTATCGGAATAACAGCACGCCCATCGCGGATGGAAACGGATGCATCTTCTTCAACCAATCCGTCTTTTTGTGCTTGCTTAAGTATAGAATGCAGCCTTTTCGACATGCCTGATTGTTTAATAAGCATATCTTTTTTAATACTCGCCAGCTCTGATGATGCATTATCCCTGATTTTTCCAAACTTGTTTAATATTGCATCAAACCGTTCGTATATATACGGGAATATTTGAATAAATGAAGCTTTCTCAGATAGTAAAGGAAATTTTTCTTTTTTATCCTTATTAAAAAAATTTACAATGGCACGAACCGTTTCAAGTGATTTTTTTAATTCCAGCATTTCTTCCTGCTCGAGATATGTGCCTTCAATTTTTATTTTTTCCAGTGCAGGGCGAACATCGTAAAAATGGCTTATTGGGAAATAGTCGTATTCCTTTAAAATTTTGACAAATTCATCAACTATGTTGTGCAAATATTGTAATTCATTAATATTTTTTGAAAATAGTATAGCTTCAACCTGATCTTTGCCAAGTGTGCTTATGCAATTTTCAGAAAGCATTTCACGGATTTTATCAAATCCGATTTTAATTTCAAAATTTTCAGGATAAATAACCTGCATGGAATTTTTTTTGCCAAAAGTAAGGAAACAAGTTAAAAGAAGAAACCTGGTGAAACAATAATTCAGGGTATAGGCATTCAATATTTATGTTTCCCGGTACCCCAGCCTTTTTGTTTCAGGTATTTTTCTCCAGATTCGATTGCACCATCTTCCATTTCTGTACCCACGGAATCGTTCCATCGGTTTAAATAACCGAATAACGATATTACTCCCAGCATTTCGACTATCTCACCTTCACACCAGTATTTTCTCAGATTTTCAGCAATTATATCATCTACGTTGTTTGGAATAGTTGAACTTGCAAGGGCAAAATCCAAAGCAATTCTTTCTGAATCAGAAAAAGAGGGATGCGTTTTATACTCCCAGATATTTTCAAGTTGTTCTTTTTCTGTACCATATCGTTCGGCAGCCCTGATTGTATGTGCCTGGCAATATCTGCATCCAGCTGCGTTGCTGCTGATATAAGCTATCATTCTTTTTAATGCACTGCTTACACGCCCCTTGTTTTCCATTATGGCTTTATTCATTTCAATAAAGGCATAAGCAATGTGTGGCCTGATGTGCATTGTTTTGATACTATTAGGGCAAAACCCAAGTGTTTCTTTATAAAATTCTATTAGTTTTTGAAGTTCAATATCATCATTTGATGACTTGGGGTATACCAATGGTCTTTTCATAATAAGTAGATTTCAAATTCAATATATAGTTATACCAAAAACTATATTTAATTCGATTGGTTTAAAACTTAAGAAATAAATGTCTGATTTCTGGAATAAATGGACCTGTAAAAAAGGATGCATAATTTCCCAGTATTAAAACTCAGAGCTATTTATATTTAATCCTTGTTGGATTGTAATTGTAGAGATTATCTGTTGCTGAATAATATTTAGTAATAAAAAGTATCTGATTACTGCTAACTTTTTTTACCCTTTTGGTACTTTTTCATCAGGATACCTTTTTGCATATTCTTTCCAGAAGAGTTTTACTTCACTTTTCATCTCTTTCGATAAGGACAAAATTCCAATTAAGTTAGGTATTGTCATTAATGCGATTGTAATTCCTGATAAAGTCCAGATAATTGTTGTATCGGCAAATGATGCAAAGAAAAATCCGATAATATATATGATATGGTAATAAATAACACCTTTTGATCCGAAAAGGTATGTTACTGCCCTGTCGCCATAATACGACCAGCTGATGGCTGTTGAAAAGGCAAACATCAATAAGCCTATAGAAACGATGTACTTGCCATATTCACCAAACCAACTTCGGGTAAAGGCAACTGTAGTTAATGGGGCACTGTGCATCAGCGATTTTCCTGAAAGTGTGATGCCTTCCTGGTTTACCAGCTTCCCTTCTTTAAATTCTATTAATCCTGAATAAGGCTGGTTATTAACCCAAACTTTTACTTCTTCGGCTACCGAACGGGCATGAAATATAGTAGGCTGATTCTGGATAACTCCATT
>JABMQB010000954.1 GCA_013203525.1 Mariniphaga sp. | reverse complement strand
AGGATGAGATGTTCAGTATCCAGTATTTATTGAGTGGGCTTCTGTTCAATTTAATTCCTTTAACAATCTGAGCAGGTGACTTATTCAGGTGCGGTTTAACGTTAGTTGGTTTATATCTTATGATCCCGGAATAATTTTCCCCTCCACCATAACATGCTTCTTCATTAAATATTCCAGTAATTATTTTTAGCAATTCATGCGAATACTCCCTTTCCCTATGACTAGTACTACTATCTCCAAGCAGATAATCCAACAGAATGATATCGTAGGACGATTCAGCAAGTTTGCAAAGTGCCTTCCAAATGATGTCTTTACTGTTATCATCACCATCCGAATTTTTGTAAACTGGATCAATTGTAATTGCTGGGCTTATTGTATTATCTGTGTTTGAGACCTCATTAAGTACTTTATTTATCACATTAATTTTTGTCAATCCTTCTTCTTTTGCACCACTCAGTGTGCTTTCAGCATAATCATCCACTAATAAACAATTCCAACTTAGTTTATATTTTGAAATTTGATCTATTATTTTATTTGCCTCATATCTCATTTTCGTTTCCGAATGGAAAACGAAGGGAGTAACATCAGACGCATGACCTCCGGAAACTTTAAGTTTAGACTCTTTTACAATGCGCGATTGGAATTCGATAAATTCTTTAGCAATCTTGGTTTTGTACAATTCTGCATGGTTCTCAATTTCTTTAAAAGCAGTTTTAATACTCTCTTTTTCGATATTATGGATGTACCTTATCCAAATAGATGAATCCAAATACAATTTTCTTCGGTCGGGTAAATCAAACCCTATTGAATTATGATTTAATGATTTGGTGCCAACAATTAGTAATGGCTTGAATGTGATATTTCCACATAATTTAAATCTATCCGCAATTTTTTCAATACGCGAATCTGTCAAGTCGTTGATTGTATCCAGCAAAATTACATCCAACTGAAAAGGCTTTATTTCAATCTAAGTTATGGTATTTTCAATTGCAAGCATTCTGAAAAAAAACAGCGTACCTGATTCAGGTTTAATTATTGAATTGTTGCCATTAAACTCAAAAAACCGAAACATACCTTCATTCATTTTTTGGAGGATTTAAAAGTTCAGCGAGATTTATGTAGCACTTCTCGAGTTCATTTACCATGTTAATAAACTCTTCTATTTCTCTGATTTTTTCTTTTTCTTCCTGGTCATTCAAGCTTTTGGAATACTCTTCTAAGGATTCTTTGCTTTTTGTATAAAAGTAAGTAATATGCCCCGCAATAGAGGCTGGACTAAACAGATAAAACTCAAGTATTTCAGGAATAACGTTTTCTAAATAATTTTCAGTATACGTTAAAAGTTTGCTACCAAAATAACTAATAAAACATTTATCAGATGCCCCCAATTGCACTTCTTTCTGTTTATCATTTATTTTTTTTATAAAGTTTTTATACTCTTGCTTTGTTTCGTTATCTCCCCAATGACCAGCAATAATTAATGTGCTTCCTTTTTTTATTTCATCTGGAATTTTCTCATAAAAATCTTTTTTAATGCTATTATCTTTAATGATCTCTTTACGTAAATCTTCTAAGTTATGTTTCGCAATCCAAACTTTATCAACTCCTTGAGTGCTGTTTTCCAATTCATGGTATTTAAAGCCATCAATTTCTTTTTCTTCACTTACATGTTCAAACCTTGTGAATGGCTTTTCTTCTATTTTTTGAAACATATGTCCATCATTTGTCACTATCTCATAAATCAACAAATTAGTTTTCATAAGCAGATAGTTTTAACAAAATATTTGTTAACAAGAATTTTTCATGATAAGGTTTCATCAGTGTATCGGCAATGCTTGAATATGGGAGAAATTTCACACCATTGGGTATTTTATCAGGCTTTCCCCGACCTGAGGTTACTACTATATATGGTGCGTATTTCTTTAAGCTATTTAACAAATTTTTTTCATCCGTTTTAAAACTATCATCATTATCGTTTTGAATTATTTTATCAATTACACCCTGATGAATAATTAAGAATTTCGTAATTCTTTCCTTACATTTTTTTTCTATTGCGCTGAACAGTTCACTTTTGTTTCCCAATTCTTTATCATTTATCACACTAATATTTGCAAAATCCCACCGCTTTTTTATTTCTTCATCTGCATTTTCATAAAATTTAAACACACGTTCATCGATTATCAGGATATCCGTAACGGCGTTTTCAATTAATTGCATAAGCACTTTTTTATTTAAGTAATCATGATCTTTTTTATTCCCATTAATCAACAGATTAAAATAATTTTGTGCGCCTGAAAGAGCCTCAGCATAAAGATATCCTTTAGTAAGTGTACTATGCCTTTTTATGTAAATTATTTTTTTCTTTTCAACTTCACTTTCAATTAATTTACTTAACTGATCGTTATTAATATACTCTGATATACACGAAAGTATAGTTTTCTTT
>JABMQB010000953.1 GCA_013203525.1 Mariniphaga sp. | reverse complement strand
TACAGGTTATTAGTTTTATCCTTCATGTTATTAACAAAAAACCGCCATTGAGAATAACAGCCCTTTGGAATTTATTTTAAATATCGGATTCCCAATCTTTCTAATAATCGAACTCCACAATTAACTTTATCGGATATAATATTATTTATTCAGTTCTGCTACGAACTTATTACTTGTATTTTTATAAAACATTTGTTAATTTCGGGGAAACTAAAATATATTAGCCTTGGCACACGTGCCCCAAATAACATTAACAAATGCAATCAATAATCAGGAACAGGTTGTAAAAATTGTATTTGAATTTAACCGTAAAATTATTGAAAAATTAAAAATGGTTACCAGTGCCAAATGGAGTGCAAAAATGGGATGTTGGTATATTCTAAAGAATGATTTTAGGCTAAACAACTTCTATGAGTCTTTTAAGGATTTAGCATATATTAATTATAGTGGTTTAAGAGCAAGTAAATCTATTGTTACTGAACAGTCGAAAGCAAAAAGGAGTAAAAGGAATCTTAATGTTAAACTCCCACCTGGATACCTTGAAAAACTGGAACAGAAAAGATATAGTCAAAATACTATAGATGTTTATAGTTCTTATTTCAAGGACTTTATTAGCCATTTTAATGGTAGAGATTTGACAGAAATAAAAAAAGTCGATATTAATCAGCATATTTTAGGCCTAATCAGAAAACATAAAATTTCAGCCTCACAGCAGAATCAAAGGATAAATGCCATTAAATTTTATTACGAAAAAGTGTTAGGATTAAGCAAGGAGTTTTATCAAATAGAACGTCCAAGGAAGGAAAGAGTATTACCTACCGTTATTTCAGAAGAGGAAGTGATGGCAATCCTATTAGCACTCAGTAATATCAAACACAAGACAATAGTAGCTACTATATATTCTGCCGGCTTACGAAGAAACGAATTAATAAACCTTCGAAAGCAGGATATAGATTTTGATAAAAAGATTATTTTTATTCGCGGAGCCAAGGGTAAAAAAGACCGTATTAGTATATTGTCGGAAGCCACAGCAACCGTTATGAAGGTTTACTTAAAAAAATACAACCCTAACTACTGGATGTTTGAGGGTCCGGAAAGAAAGCAATATAGTGCAACCAGTATCGGAAAGATATTAAACAATGCAGTGAAAAAGGCTGGAATAGAGAAAAAGGTAACACCTCACATGTTGCGGCATTCATTCGCTACACATTTGCTTGAACAAGGTGTAGATATTCGTTATATTCAAACTCTGTTAGGGCATGAATCGAGTAAGACAACAGATATTTACACTCATGTAAGTAAAAAGTCTCTTGCAAAAATCAAAAGTCCTTTAGACCAGATTTTGATGAATAAATGATAGATATACAGATATTTAAAAGGATTACACTTAATAAGAAATAAAGTGCATTGCACTATATACATACGTTATGTAGCATTTTAAAGAAAAACACGATGAAAGGAAAGAACATTTTTACTCAAACTGAAATTCAAGAATTAAGAGATTTAATAAAGCAACGAATTAGTGCTGACCGTTCAAGACAAAAATCAATTCGTGCTAAAATGAGAAGAATAGAATTTTATGGACAAGACGATTTTGGAATTACCGATTTACAACCATCGGACTTTGAAATGCTAATTAATTCTGGTAGAATTAAAATTATTGGGAAAAAGCAACCGATTAGTAAAAAAGAGAATAAGCAAACAGGAATAAACCAAGAGAATATTACTTCTCCATCAACTGAAACCAAAAATCTGAATTTTAAAAGATTTGACCCTAAAACTGACTCGGAATTTAATATTCCAAATCTACCAGGGAACTATATTATTTGTTTAAAACCTAACTCAAAACTTCCTGATTCAGATTTTGCATTTGAGACATTAAAGTTTAATTCAATAGATGTTATTTACACAGGAATTGCTGGTAAAAGTCTAAGAAAAAGAGATTTCAAACAGCATTTTACTGGAAATAATGCGGGTTCTTCAACATTAAGAAAAAGTTTAGGTTCATTGTTTTGCTATAAAAAAGTGCCAAGAGACAAAGACCCAAGTAATGGAAAAACAAAATTCGGATTGACTGATGAAATTGAGTTGAGTAATTGGATGGGAAAAAACTTAATCCTTTTTCATGCAGAAAATAATAATCCTGATTCTAATGAACAGACTTTGATAAATAAATACAATCCTCCTTTGAATTTGAGTAAAAACAAGAATGAAGTAAATAAGGAATTTCGAGCAAACTTATCAAAATTAAGGAGTGGAAAATGAAAAAACGCTACATAACAATGTATATAGTTTATGGCGGGTAAAGTGCTAAATATGAACTTTTTAACAATAAATATAATTCGGTGTAAGTTGAAATATTTGTGTTTCAAAAACCGCCACAAAACCATATACTTAACGTTAGTGTGCCACGAGGCTGTAGTTTTCCAGCAGGTGAAAATCCTGCCTAAGCAATTTGCTGTTCACTTAGAAGAGTTGCAGACAGATAAGCCCGTGAGGGTGACACTGAAGCTTTGC
>JABMQB010000952.1 GCA_013203525.1 Mariniphaga sp. | reverse complement strand
TACCTGATATCAGGATTTATTTACCAAATGCCTTTTCACCCAATAGTGACGGA
The DNA here is from genome assembly GCA_013203525.1 of Mariniphaga sp. Classification (GTDB taxonomy): domain Bacteria; phylum Bacteroidota; class Bacteroidia; order Bacteroidales; family Prolixibacteraceae; genus JABMQB01. Next base: position 2,364 of record JABMQB010000952.1, on the reverse strand, counting down.
TTAAATGATGATTTTAAAGCTGTAACCAATTCGGAAAACATTAAATTTTTCCAAATGCTTATTTATGACAGGTGGGGAACACTGATTTTTGAATCCAAAAATATTTCTTTTGGATGGAACGGAACATTTAAAGGGAAACCTTGTCCGCAGGGAGTGTATGTGTATAAAGTTGAATACAGTTTGTCTGCTTCCTCAACCGGACAATCAGAAACTAAAATGGGGACGGTTGTTTTGATTAGATGAGTCTGGTCTAAAAAGTATAACTAATTCAACCATGATTAGACAACTTTTTATTAGTCAGACAATTACACAATACTACCCGAAATACAGTTAATATCTTGACTAACAGATGGATGACTAACAGACGGGTTAACCCGTCTGTTATAGTAAGATTATTAGAATCCGCCTTAGGCTATATTCATATATGTTTTGAAACAATATCCTAAAACTAAATATTTTTCTAAATCAAAGAACCCCTTCTGATTTTCTTATAAACATATTTTTTCAAACAATATTATTTATCATATCATACTATTTTTTACTTTTGCCTTTTGTATAATTTAAAATTCATAAAATAATGAAAAACACAGCTTTTACAAGTTTCCACGAATCAATGGGGGCAAAAATAGTTCAGTTTGCCGGTTATAATATGCCTGTTCAGTTTGAAGGTATAAATATTGAACACCAAACAGTAAGAAATGGCATTGGAGTATTTGATGTTTCACACATGGGAGAATTTTGGGTGAAAGGACCAAAAGCATTTGAATTTGTCCAGAGGGTTACTACAAACGATGTAGCTAAATTAACCGATTGTAAAGTTCAGTACACTTGTTTCCCAAACGGAAAAGGTGGAATAGTGGATGATTTATTAGTTTACCGTATAGATGCAAAAACTTATTTATTAGTTGTAAATGCTGCAAATATTGATAAAGACTGGGCATGGTGCAACAAACAAAATACCATGGGAGCAACTTTATACAATGCATCTGATGAGATTGCACAATTAGCTGTTCAGGGTCCGCTGGCATTAAAAGCAATGCAAAAACTTACAAATGAAAATATTACTGACATGGAATATTACACCTTTAAAAAATTAAATTTTGCAGGTGTGAAAGATGTAATCTTATCAACTACAGGTTATACAGGTGCAGGTGGGTGTGAAATTTATATGTCAAACGAAGATGCTCCGAAAATTTATGAAGCTGTTCTGGAGGCAGGTAAAGAATACGGAATTAAACCTATTGGTTTGGCTGCCCGTGATACTCTTCGTCTTGAAATGGGTTTTTGCCTTTACGGGAATGATATAAATGATACAACTTCGCCAATTGAAGCAGGCTTGGGCTGGATAACAAAATTTGTTGACGGCAATGATTTTATTGACCGTGAACTTTTTGAAAAACAAAAAGAAGAAGGTGTTGAACGAAGATTAAGAGCATTTGAAATGATTGACAAAGGAATCCCGCGTCAGCATTATGAAATTTATGATAAAGATGGCAACATAATCGGTGAAGTTACTTCCGGCACAATGTCTCCGATGTTAAAAATAGGAATAGGTATGGGATATATAAAAAAAGGATTTACAAAACTTGATACGGAAATTTATATTAAGATAAGGAATAAATTATTAAAGGCAAAAATCGTTAAGTTGCCGTTTTATAAGGGATAAGAACTTAAGTAATTAAAAAAACCTTCATAGATAAATATATTAACTGAATTTTGGTATGTTTGTTTAAGAAGCCTTTAACAGATTGTATTGCAATTGATTTACAATTTTATTATTTACCTGTTCTGTTTTGAGTATTCTGATTATCAATTCATTATTTTGATTTTAATAAATTGTTTGTGTGTTTAACTGAAAATAACTGAAGCTGCTTTTTTTCACATTTTTTTATTTATTAAATCTACATTTCTTATTGCAGTAATTATTTTTTCAGCATTCTTAATGATTTTTGCTGCGTCAATCAATGCTTCTATTGAAAACAATTTACTTTGTAAAAGCCAATATGCTATTGCTGTAAGAGCAGCTCCTTTCTTTCCGGAAATTTTCTGAAAATTACCCGTAATCACATTTTTTCCAGCCGGTATTCCCAATTTCTCGTCAACCACCAGAAAAGTTTCATCGTTGATTTTGTCCTTAATTTTATTGAGTCCATCCTCTGAAATTATAATAATTACATCCGGAGATTCAATACCACTATAATTTATATCCTCACGGGATAGAATTACTTCTGCAACAGAAAAACCCGTTCCTACTGTGATCGGGTATTCGCCTTTTTTTGTGGCATTAAGTCCTGCGGTCATACCGGCCACGGCTAATATATTTGCTGCCAATTGCGCGCCTGATCCGGCTGAACCTGCAATAGC